>JACZTW010000061.1 GCA_022573485.1 Planctomycetota bacterium | reverse complement strand
CACCGCCAAAGTCCATTTCGATCCCATCACGCACCTCCTTCAAAGATATATACGCAAAACCAAGCCGCTTTGGGCCACAAAACGACACAGAAGAAGACAATTTCAGAAGAAATCCGGAAATCTTGGCCTGTTCTTGGGCCGTTTTGCGTTCAATAATGAAGTGAGCACCGCTTGCATAACATGCGCCGTGAACTGAACCGGCTGATTGAGCGCGTCACGTTGTCAGGCAGAATGAACTCGTCGAACAAAGGAGATCTGAAACAATGAGAATGCAAAACCAACTGCTCGGATTGGTCTGCGGCAGCTCGGCAATCCTCTTTGCTGGGTGTGCAGCGCAGCATCAAAGGATTGAGATAGTTGTCGAGAATGTCTTACCGGCCTCCCCATATTTCGCATGGACGTTTCCTGCTGAGGGCGTTCCCAAGAGACCGAAGGCAGGCCACTATAGCACAGTAACCGAGTTGCGAGGAGAAGGACACTTGCACAGCTACTGGGCTTGCTTGGGGCAAAATGTCTTTCTCGTCTCAAACGCAAACGCTGCCGAGGCCCTTGACGAAGACATGATGGAAATCGAGTCGGCCTGCGAGAATACATACTACCTGAGTTTCGATTATCGGCTGGAAAAAGACCGGGTCGTGGGCCAGTTGCACATCAACCGGTTTCACCCGTATCGGGCCTACTGGTCGATGCCGCTCCAGCTCCGCATCGGTGAAGTGGCGACGAGGACTTTCCATCCACCAGGCCACGAACCTGTAACTGCTGTATTCTCGTACGGATTGCCAGCGGCCTTCGCCCGGCTCGATGAATGACGTCCGTTGATAATGCGTGATTGGCTCAACGATACAATGCGAGGAATTCCTTCTCGCTCAATCCGACTTGTTTCAGAATGGCGCGGAGCGTGTACACGTTCAGCTCTTTGGCTCGCGGGATTGTGGATCGGAAGTTGCCCTCCGCGTCCACGACGATTTGATGCTTGCCTCCGGAACGAATCTGAAAACCGGCCCGCTTGAGCGCCTTGATGACCTTGGCTTGCTTGTTGGCGTTAGCCAGCCTGGACATAACGCCGTCCGCTCTTTCTTCGCTTTTTCATAAACGCAAGTACCGAGCGGATCGCGTCCTTGCCGTTCTCGATCGCTTCAGCAGCCGTGTCACCCTGTTCAATCGCGCCGGGCAATTCCTTGCACTGCACGGTATGCGTGCCGCTATCGGCATCACGAACGATCATCAGGTGGTAGTCCTTTCCGGACAGCCGCACGCATTCGGTCCACTTCGCCGGTAGCGCTGCGATCTGAGCTTGAGCTTCAGTGAAGAGTTGACCCAATGCCACACTCCAAACGTGCTGGCGTGAGATGATTTCCATGATCTTGCGCTGCTCAGCCAAAATGTAAACCTTCTTACCGTCGGTCAGCAGGGTCGTTCTCGCCATCTTCCGCGCGTTGGATTCATGAGGATACTCTTTGCGAACGTATCTGACAGCGGCGCGGATTTTCTGAAGCGGACAGCCGCGCTCTCGAAGCGCGACGACCGCTTTGAGTGCAATGATGTCCAGAAATGTATAGCGCCGCCGCGTGCCCTTGCCGCGGGCTTGCCGGCCCGACGGCGTCAACAGGCCCGTTCGCGCCCAGTGATCAAGCTGTCGGAGGCTGGCACCGGTCAATTCAGAAACCATCTCGGATGCAAACAGATAATTCACGATTCACCTCGCAATGTTATTATAACAATTGAAGTATACTACATCAGTGTAGTATTGACAACCAATATCTAATGCGATTGTGTGTACCTGCCAGCCGGCCGTGCCCGGCTTTGCCCGGCGCTTACTTTTCCAGGACGGCGGTGGCCCAGAGGGAGGGATCGATGTGCCAGGGGAGGTCGTCGCCGATGGTGAAGGACTGTCTGCCGAGGTCGCGGTCTTCAAGGATGTAGTAGAAGCCGATGCGGCGGTGCTGCTCGGGGTCGAAGCCGTTGAGGCAGCCGGCGGGGATGTGGGCTTCGAGCTTGTAGCCGTCAGCGAGCACGGTCGATGCGACGCGAATACCGCCCGGCTCGATCGGCGGAGCGTTTTCCTTGGCGCGGTTGATGGGGGCCAAACCGGCGACCGGAGAGTGCTGAGTGCTGAGTGCTGAGTGCTGAGGACGCGCGGGTTTCGGACCCGTCGCTCGCGCTCGGGGCTCTGATGGGGTTGCCTTGGATTTGGACTTTGCGGGGCCGCCGGTGGGGAGGAAGTAGAAATGGTGGCAGAATTTGGTTGCCCGCTTGATATTGCGCGTGTCGCGCATGTCCAGCATCAGGCGCAGGTTGTCGCCCTTCCAGAATTCCTTCGGATCGCAGCGCGGCGCCGAGCGCTTGCCGGTGACTTGCGCAGCGATGTAGATGCCGTCCTCATTCCAGCACGACCACACCGGCGCGAACGTCTCCTCGCCGTCCATTTCGCCCAGCGCCGGCAACAGTTCCGAATCACTCCAGCCGGTCAGCTTGCCGTTGATCTTCGGCGGCGTTGCGCGGTACCGCAGCGGGAACTCGAAACGGAATAGCAATCTGTTGGGGATCAGCGTTTTCATGGTTTCTCAGGACGGTGGGTCCAGACCCACCCTACATGTACTACAATTCGCCATTGGTCAATGCGTCCAGCTCCTCAATCACTTGATGCACGGCGGTGATTTCCTTTTCGACGTCGTAAGCAAACCCGAGGTCGCCGGAGAGGATCAACTGGGTCTCCAATTCAAACGCCGACCCGCGGGCCAAGTCCAGCGAGCGCTCGCGGCGTCCTTCGCTGCGTCGGCCGTATGCTTCGGCGATGGCGGATACGACCGCGACCGCGCTGCGGCGCATGCGCATGGTCAGGCCAAAGCGCTCCGCTTCCGGGAAGTTGCCGGTCATTTTGTAGACCATCTTCACGAGTTCGCGGGCCCTGCGCCACACGGGCAACTCGCGATGATCGGTTTGTATCGCTTCGCTTGCCATGATCACAGAGTGACAGGTGGGTCGAGACCCACCCTACGCTTGGCCACTAAACTCCAATTGCCGGCCCAACAGTGATTCTTCTGCTTCGAGCATAACAGACTTCAACTGCTGGGCATCAATTTGATCCATGCTTTGAAACGTAAACGTGATCCAATCGTGGTTTTGGTTTCGCTTGATCTCGGGATCAGGTCCGAGGCGGTCGATCTTGGCCGGCGTGAACCGGCCGCTTTCGGTCCGCAGCTCGACCCGCAATCCGAAGCGGCTGGAAGTCACAATTCTGCCCCAGGGCTTGTCCATGGCAGGGTGCTTGATCGCGACGACCGTTTTGTGGTTCCAGTCCAGTGTGAGATCGGGCACGCACTTGTTCAATCTGCCGATCAGTTCCATCAAAAGCGTCGGCTTCCATAGTTTTCGGCGGTTGGGCGAGATCGCCTTTTGCGACATGTGCCACTTCCTGCCGTCCGTTTTCCACGGCTCCGCCGATTCGGGATCCTCTTCCCATTGACCGATGGTCTTCAAGTAACCGTCGACGGCCGACTTGAGAAATCTCCGAAACGCCGGCGTATCGATCTCCGCCAAATCGTGAATGTGAATCCGAATGTCGTCGAACTCCCGCCGCACGCGGCGTTTGACGCGACGCCATTGGCCATAGACCGGCAGGTCTTCGCGTTCGTCGAGCGTTTTCAATCCCAGATCGGCATTGAGCTTGCGGGCGTCGAAGCTGCGCTTGGCCACGCGGAACGTACACTCCAAAAGCCAGGGCCCGCGCGTCAGAATGTGGCACAACCATGCCGTCGACTTGCTGCCCGGGGCGCGGAGTTCGATGCGGCTGCGGTGGTTCCAATCCGCCGCTTGCAGCTTGCCGTGTGCTTCCATGTAGTCCACAAGCCACTCAAGCGCTTGCGATTCCCATCGCGGCCGCTCGCCGTCAGACGCCAAGCACTGCCGCGTATGCCACCGTCGCCCATTGATCTCCCAAGGCAGCTTCACTTCACTCTCCGCGCCGACCAATGTGAGCGGACTCTCAATATGAGCTTGCTGTTTAGCAGCCTCCTCCAAAGAAAACACTTCTCGCTCGGCGTAACACCCTTCACCAAGCACGTCCGCCAATATCTTCCCGGTATGCGACTTCTTGCACTTGACCACCCGCTCCGGCGTGTCCGCCACGACGATCTCCCCACCTTCGTCGCCCGCCTCGGGGCCCATGTCGATGATCCAGTCGGCCGTCTTGATTAAATCCATGTTGTGCTCGATGCAAATCACCGTGTTGCCGAGATCGACCAGGCGGTGCAGCACGTCCAACAGCTTCTTGCAGTCCTCGAAGTGCAGGCCGGTGGTCGGCTCGTCGAGGATGTAGACTGTCTTGCCCGTCGATCTGCGGGCCAGCTCCGCCGCCAGCTTGACGCGCTGGGCCTCGCCGCCCGACAGGGTCGTCGCCGATTGGCCGAGCTGGATGTAGCCCAGGCCCACGTCGATCAATGTTTGCAAGATCGCGCGGACCTTGGGTACGTTCGTAAAATGCTCAACCGCCTCGCTGACCCGCATCTCCAGCACATCCGCGATGCTCTTGCCTTTGTATTTCACTTCCAGCGTTTCGGGATTGTATCGCCGACCGCCGCACTCTTCACACTTGATCCACACGTCGGACATGAAGTGCATCTCGATGCAAATCTCGCCGAACCCGCCGCATTCTTCGCAGCGTCCGCCGGGACGATTGAAGCTGAACCGCCGGGCAGTGTAGCCGCGAACTTTCGCGTCGGTCAGTTTGGCGAATAGCTCGCGAATGACGTCGAACATCTTCGTGTAGGTCGCAGGATTGCTGCTCGGCGACTGGCCGATCGGTGTTTGATCGACGTTGATGACCTTATCGACGTATGCCAAGCCTTCGATTTCATCATGGCTGCCGGGCGTCAGGCGGGCCCGGTGAATCCGCGATGCCAGGGCTTTGTACAAAATGTCGTTGACCAGCGAACTCTTGCCGCTTCCGGAAACGCCGGTGACGGCGATGAATCGTCCCAGCGGGAACGACACATCGATGTCTTTGAGGTTGTTGTGCCGGCAGCCGAGCACGTCGAGGCGGTGTTCATCGCCCAGATCGACTTCGCGGCGGTTCGTGGGAATGGTAATCGCCTCTTTGCCGGACAGGTACTTGCCGGTCAGCGACTTACGGTCTTTGCAGATTTCTTGCGGCGTTCCTTGAGCGACGATGTACCCGCCCTCGCGCCCGGCGCCGGGGCCGAAGTCCAGCACGCAATCGGCATTGCGAATGACATCGCGGTCGTGCTCGACGATGCACAGCGTGTTGCCCCAGTCGCGCAGCTTGTTCAGCGCGGCGATCAGGCGGCGGTTGTCGCGCGGGTGCAGGCCGATGGTCGGCTCATCGAGTACGTACAGCACGCCGGTCAGCCCGCTGCCGATCTGCGACGCCAGCCGAATACGCTGCGACTCGCCGCCGCTGAGCGTCGGGGCGCCGCGGTGCAGCGACACATAGTCCAATCCGACATCGACGAGGAACTGCAAGCGCGATTTCACTTCGTGCAGCAGTTCGCCCGCAATTCTCTTGTCGTGCTTGTCGAGTTTGAGGTTCTTGATGAAGCGCAGCGCTTCGCGAAGAGGCAAGCCGCAGAGATCGTGGATCGTCAGCGACCGGCGCTGATCGCCGAAGCGCACGTGTCGCGATAACCGCTGAAGTCGCGAACCGCTGCACACTTTGCACGGAATCTCGCTGACCAGCGATTCGAGCTGTTTGCGGAAGTGCCAACTCGCTTTCGTCGCCTGATCGATCGCAGGAAAGAATCCTTTCCATTGAACGCGCATCTTCCCCATCGAAGAAGTCACCGAGCCGCGGGCTTCAGCCCGCGCGGATCTTCGTACGGGGCGACGTTCTCCCAACTCGTTGATCCGCATCCCGGCGCGCCGGGAAAGCCCGCGGCTCGTCAGATCCACTTCGATCCATTCGTCTTCATCAGGACCGTGGAGGACGAGGCGCTGCTGCTCCGGCGAAAGGGATCGCCACGATGCGGCGGGATTGATGCCCAAATGGTCCAGGACGACGCGCACGAACTCGCGCAGCATGGGATTGACATCCAGGTTCTCCCAACCGGCGATAGCGCCGTCGAGAATCGACTTGTTGGGGTTGGCGATGATGGCGTCCATGCTGGCGCCCTGCTGCGTGCCCAATCCCTCGCACGATTCACACCAGCCCAGGCGCGTGTTGAACGAAAAATGATGCGGCGTGAGTTCGTCGTAGCTGATTCCGCAGTGGTTGCAGGCGAATAGTTGCGAGAATCGCAACTCGTGATTCGTGGTTCGTGATTCGTGGTTCGAGCCGTTGCCGAGAACGCTCACTTTCATCACGCCGTTGCCGACTGTGAGTGCCTGTTCGACTGAATCGGAGATTCGCGCGCGTTGCGACGGTTTGATCACCACACGATCGACGACCAATTCGATGGTATGCCGGCGACGGTGCTGCACGGGGATCTTGTCGTCGAGGGCATACACTGTGCCGTCAACGCGGATGCGCTGGTAGCCGTTTTGTTTCTCGCGGGCGAACAATTCGGGATACTTTTCGGCGCCGACGCGCTCGATCGGGGCGAGCAGCAGAGCCTTGGCGCCCGTCGGCAGAGCCAGTATTCGTTCGACGATGTCGTCACTGGTTTGCGTGCCGATGGACTGTCCGCACGTCGGGCAGTGGGGCTTGCCGAGGCGGGCGTAGAGCACGCGCAAGTAATCATAAATCTCGGTGACTGTGCCCACGGTGCTTCGCGGCGAGTGGCCTGCGGTCTTTTGCTCGATGGCGATGGCCGGCGGCAAGCCTTCGATGTGCTCCACCGCAGGCTTTTGCAGTTGGCCCAGGAACTGCCGGGCGTAGGCGCTGAGGCTCTCGACATAGCGCCTCTGGCCTTCGGTGTACAGCGTGTCCATGGCCAGCGAACTCTTGCCGCTGCCGGATAAGCCCGTGAACACCGTGGTCTGCCGGTGGGGGATATCGACGGAGATGTCCTTCAAGTTATGCTGCCGGGCGCCGATGACGCGAATGAAGCGTCCGTTCCGGGATGAACGATCGCGCAGGCTCCCGACCAGTCGGGATTGCAATCCGCCTGCGGCTCCTTGTCTTTGTTTTTCTCTTTTCTCTTTTCTCTTTCCGAGCACGGAACGCAGTGCCTGCCCCGTAAACGACTCCCTGACATGAGCGACCTCTTCAGGTGTTCCCTCCGCGACGATCCGTCCGCCTTCGTCGCCGCCTTCGGGGCCGAGGTCGATGACCCAGTCGGCGGTCTTGATGACGTCCAGATTGTGCTCGATGACGAGAACCGTGTTGCCGGCGTCTACGAAGCCGTGCAGCACGGCCAGCAGCTTCTTGATGTCATCGAAGTGCAACCCAGTGGTCGGCTCGTCGAGAATGTACAGCGTGCGGCCTGTCGATCTCTTGACCAGTTCACGGGCCAGCTTGACGCGCTGGGCTTCGCCGCCGGAGAGCGTGTTCGAGGGTTGGCCTACTTTGAGATAATCGAGCCCGACGTCGTGCAGCGTTTGCAGCTTGTGGCGGATCTTCGGAATGTTCTCGAAATGTGCGAGCGCATCCTGCAAGTCCATTTCGAGCACGTCGCCGATGCTCTTGCCTTTGTAGAGAATCTGCAACGTCTCGTGGTTGAACCGCCGCCCCGCGCACACCGGGCAAGTGACCCACAAATCAGCGAGGAAATCCATCTCGATGCGGTTGCTGCCGTTGCCTTGGCAGGCTTCACAACGTCCGCCGCCTTTTTTGCCGGTGTGGACGTTGAAACTGAACCGCCCCGGCTTGTAGCCGCGAACCTTCGCATCGGGCAGGCGGGCGTAGAGATCGCGAATTTCGTCGAACAGTTTGATGTAGGTCGCGGGGTTGCTGCGCGGCGTTCTGCCGATCGGCGACTGGTCGATGTCGATCACTTTATCCAGATACTGCTTGCCGTTGATGCGTGTGTGCTTGCCGGGTTTGACTTTTTCCGCGCCGTTGAGGTCTTTCATCAATTGCTCACGGATGATCTCGCGCACCAGCGAACTCTTGCCCGACCCGCTCACGCCGGTCACGCACACAAACCGCCCCAACGGAATCGACACATCGATCCCCTTGAGGTTGTTCTGCGCCGCGCCCACGACGGTCAGCCACTGTGCCTCATTATGGACAGATGTGGCACCCGCCTCGTTTGTCTTGATCTTAGTTCGATTCATGAGAAGATAATTCTACAGGCCACTCGAAGCTCCCTCGCGTGTACTTGTCCCATTCCGGCCGACGCAATAGCACACGCATCCATGCACGATAGGCCAGCCGATCGCGCACAACCGTCAGCCGATAGCGATCTGTGATCACGCGATTGGCCTCAAGCATGTTAAGACGCAGGAGCCTCGCTCGTTCCGCCTCCGTCATTTCATTGCGGAGCGCCGCGCTCATCTCAAGCATCAGAGCAGAACTACGCTGACTTCGCTCTTGGTCCGTCTCCATGCACTGATCACCTCCTCCGACTGCAATTCAGGTCTCTTCTGAGTTCATCATTCGAGGATGCCGTTTCGTCGCTTTGTCCTTTCGCGGTTCACCGGTCGCCGCTTTTTGGGTACTTCGATTTCTTGTTTGCCGGTGAGGTAGGCGGCGGTGATGGACTTTTTCTCGCGTGCGATTTCGTCCAGTGTTCCGCTGGCGACGATGTGGCCGCCGCGCACGCCGGGGCCGGGGCCGAAGTCGACGATCATGTCGGCGGCGCGCATGGTCTGTTCGTCATGCTCGACCACAATCACAGTGTTGCCCAAGTCGCGGAGGCGCTGCAGCGAATCCAGCAAGCGGCGCTGGTCTCGATCGTGCAACCCGATGCTCGGCTCGTCCAGCACGTACAACACACCCGTCAAGCCGCTGCCGATCTGCGAGGCCAGGCGAATCCGCTGCGATTCTCCGCCGCTGAGCGTCGGGGCGGACCGATCCAGCGTCAAGTAGTGCAAGCCTACGTCACGCAAAAACGTCAGGCGGTTGATGATCTCCCGGAGCACTTGTTCGCCGATCTTGATTTGTGTCGGTGTGAGGTCGAGCGACTCGAAGAAATCGATGGCTTGGGTAATTGGAAGCGCTTCGACTTCGGTAAGGCTGCTGCCTCCAAAACGGACGGCCAGCGCCTGAGCGTTGAGGCGGGCGCCTCTGCACACCGGGCAGCGCGTCTGCCGCACGTATTTCTCGTAGAACTTGCGGACCGTCGGCGCTTTGGCTTTGCGGTACTTTTCTTCCAGCTCGGCGATGACGCCGGCGAAGGTGCCGCCGTGCCGCCAAATGCCGCCCCGCCATTTCCATTCAAACGTCAAGTGCTCGTCGCCGGTGCCGTAGAGGAGGGCATCCCGGGCTTGCCCCGACAGCCTGCTCCACGGCGTAGCCAGGTCGAATCCGACATGCCGGGCGACCGCTTCATAAGTGTGCCGCCGCCACCGACCGATCCGTGTGCGCATGGGCTCAATGGCCAGGTCCAGAAACGATTTGGTCTTGTCCGGCACCAGCAGTTCGGGATCAAACGTCGAAGTTTCGCCCAGCCCGTCGCATCCCGGACACATTCCGCTGGGCGAATTGAAGCTGAACATCTGCGGCGAGGGCGGCTCGAACGAAAGGTTGCACTTCAAGCAAGCGCACTTCGACGACAGCAGAATATCCTGGTCCTTGGTCGCCACGATGAGTGTGCCCTGACCGAGTTGCAGAGCCGCCGCGACTGCCTCGGCGAGCCGATTTCGAGCTTTGCCGCTGACGGCCAGTCGGTCGATGACGATCTCGATGTTGTGTTTGCGGTTGCGCTCGAGTGCGGGATCGTCAGAGAGTTGCACGACTTGCCCGTTGACGCGAGCGCGAACGTAGCCGGCTTTGAGCATGTCCTCGAACAAGTCGCGGTACTCGCCCTTTTGGCCTCGGACGACCGGGGCGAGCACCAGCACTTGCGTGTTGGTTCGCAAGGCGAGGATTTGAGCAATGATTTGCTCGCGCGACTGGGCGGTGATCGGTTGGCTGCACTGCGTGCAGTGCTGGGTGCCGATGCGGGCGAACAGCACGCGCAGGTAGTCATGAATCTGCGTGATGGTAGCCACCGTGCTGCGCGGATTCCAACTGCCGGTCTTTTGTTGGATCGAGATGGTTGGCGACAGGCCGGAGATCGAGTCGACGTCCGGCTTCTGCAGTTGCCCGAGGAATTGCCGCGCGTAAGCGCTGAGAGATTCAATATAGCGCCGCTGGCCTTCGGCATAGAGCGTGTCGAAGGCGAACGAACTCTTGCCGCTGCCGGACACGCCGGTGAAGCAAATCAAGCGATCGCGCGGCAGCGTGATGCTGACGTTGCGCAGATTATGCTCGCGCGCCCCACGAACAACGATGTCTTGAACTTCAGCTTCCATTAGACTCTGAGCCGTCAAGCAAACACTACGGATCGTCCGGAGCTATTGTCTCTGTTCTCTTTTGTCTTTTCAATCGCTTCGCAGGGATTGCGGGAGCGGCGTGGTTTAGGCTCTGTCGGGAAAATCGGATTCTTTCAAGGGGCCGCGGGTTTTAACCCGCGAGAGGCTTCGCGCAGACTAAAGTCTGCGGCTCCTTGGGTGTTTTCCGGCAGAGCCTAGTATTCGATGCCGAAGGAGGCGTATTCGGCGGTCGCGGTGGAATCGGTGCTGGTGGTGAACTCGATGTAGCTTTTCATGATTTGTTCGACATTGGCGACGAAACGATCCACGTCCGGCGGGAGCCCTTCGGCGATGATTTCCACGCGCCCGTCGAGCAGATTCTTGACATAACCCACGACCGCATGGTCCTTGGCGATTTGACAGGCGGTATAACGGAATCCGATGCCCTGGACATTGCCGTTGAAATAGGCGATGCGGCGGATCGCAATCGGTTCGGTCTTTCGCTCGGAGCCAGACACGGTCTGTTACCCGACGCCTGCAAGTTGCTCAGCCTCGGCCAGGCTGTCGCAAATCTCGAACAGGCTGCTCAACTTAGTAAGGTCGAGAATCTCACGGATCATAGGCTTGGGGTTGATGAGGCACATGCGGGTGTCATTCTTGCGGCACGTCACATGGGCGGCGACGATCCCACCCAAGCCGGTTGAACTGATGAAACTCAGACCCGAGAGGTCCACGGCCAACAACCTCGGCTTTCGAGCTGCCGCTTCCTGAAGTGCGCGGCTGAATTGCCCGACGACCTCCACAGCCGCCATGCCCGACACTTTGATCAAGACAGTGGCGCCTTGCTCGGACATTTCGATTTGAAGCGGGGCGTCGGAATGCACGGGATCTGCTGAGATGGGTCGAGCGTCACTCATTATTCGTTCCGCTTTCTCAAAAAGATCTCGGTGCCGTTGCACCGGTAGGTCACTTCGCTCATGTAGGCTTTCATCAGCAGGATGCCCCGCCCGTTAGGCAGGGAGATGCGCTCAGGCCGGGTCGGATCGGGCACGGCGTCGGGGTCGAATCCCGTGCCCTCGTCGCGGATGCAGATCACGACCTGGTGCGCGTCGACGGCGTAGCGAACCGTGACCTTCTTCGTCCGATCGCACTTGTTGCCATGCTTGATGGCGTTGGTGATGGCCTCTTCCAGCGTCAGCTTGATGGCAAAAATGGCATCTTCACTGAAACCATTGTGCTTCGCTTCTCTGAGGATGGCCTGTTCGGGTTCTTTGGCCGCCGCCAAGTCACTGGGGATCACGATGGTCTTCAATGATCGTTCGTCACCAGGTTTCTGACTTGAGCAATTCATCGACAGGTGACCGCCTGCTTCCCTTATTCCGTTTCCGCGATCCACGGGACGCCCGTGGATGGGGTCATTTCGCGAAGCTGGCCTTGGCCTTTGCGGCCGAGTCGTGGATGTCAAAAACCTTGTTGAGCCGCGTGATCTTGAACACCTCGTAAATCTGAGGCTTGATGTCGGTGAGCTTCAATTGGCCTCCCAGATCGACGATCCGCTTGTGCAGCGTGATCAACATCCCCAGAGCCGCGCTGGACAGGTGTTCCACATTCTTGAAATTCAACAACAAATTCGTCGGTTGGTGCTGCTCCGCCAGCCGCGTGAGTTCCTCGCCGATCTGATTGATGGACAGTTCTTCGAGGATTTTCCGATCGGCGAACTCGACGACACAAACTCCGTCGCTGTGGGTCACTTTCAGTTCAGGCCGATCGGCAGGCATTGCGCTCCTCCTACGGGTTCTACAGGCCGTTCACCAACGAATGGCCGCACATGATGTTACACGTGCTGAAGTCTCAATGTCAAGATGGGCAAAATTCAGCCATCAGATTGACCGGAAGCGGTGGTTGTTCTCCCGCCAGGAGCAGATCCGTCACCCGCCGCTTCAGAGACGCTCTTTCGGGGCGGCACGACGACCGATCCGCAGGGCACGGGATCCGCGAAACTGTCCAATTTTCCCCGCAAACTTGTTTCGACCCTCGATTTGCAGGATCAAGTCGTCCTTGTTGGATTTGTTTGTCTGGATGATATCGCCGACTTGCAGATGCACCAGATCATTGACCGTAATGCGGGTTTCAGCGAGATAACATCGCAAGAGCAATTCGGCACGACTCAGCGAGCACGAGATATTCTCGGCTTGATCCACTCTCTGCACTCTTCCGGCATAGCCGTACCAACTCTGCGAACCCAGCTTGGCGATGACCGGCTCGATGACGTTGAAGGGGATGCACAGGCTCATGGTGCCCGCCCGGGCGCCCATTTTGATCTCGAAGCCGACCACGACAACCACCTCGTTCGGCGCCACGATCTGGACCAATTGAGGATTGCTCTCGGTAGTGACCAATTCGAACTGGACCTTCTCCAGATCCGTCCAGGCCTCGCTGAGGCTCTCCAGCGCCTGATCCGTGATCCGCTTGACCAGGCGCAATTCGATTGAGGTCAGCGGGCGCTGAGGAATGAACAGCTCGGCGTTCGAGCCGCCCAGGAGTCGATCCAGGATGGGGTAGATAATGAGTGGGCTGAGTTCCAGGCACATCTGCCCTTCCAGCGGCGGCGCCTGGATGAGATTGAAACACGTCGGGTTCGGCAGGGCGTGGATGAACTCGCTGTAGGTCAATTGCTCGATGGCGGCCACACGACACTCGATGATCGTACGCAGAAACCCGGACAGCGATGTACCCAGATTGCGCGCGAAACTTTCGTGCAGGGATTCCAGCGACCGCATTAGGTCTTTGCTGACGCGCTCCGGACGCTTGAAGTCATAGTCCCGAACGTCCCGCTCCTGGACGGCCGGTGAATAAGCGTAAATGGCGGGATCAGCCACAGGCGCTGGAGCGGGCGCGCTTTGTTCGGACTCGCCCAGATCGCCGGTCTCGACCGCCGCGAGCAGGGCATCAACTTCAGATTGATCCAGCACGTCTGACATAAGGCCTTACCGCCCGGAGTGGCCGACCGCCCGAAAACCGGGAACCGCACCAGTCAAAAGAAAACATACATCTCAAAATGTTATCGGAACTTGGCAGCTTGGACTTGAGGCCGCTGCGTGCCCGCGGCATGCGCAACTGCAACATACCTAATTGCTTAGGCTCGCCAGGAGGGCGAAGTAGGCGGGAAACGACTTGCTCACGCAGCCGGGGTCGCCGATGGCGATGCCGGGTGCAGACAGGCCGACCAGCGCGAAGGCCATGGCCATGCGGTGATCGCCGCAGGGATCGATGGTGCCCGGGCGGATTTCGTCCGGAGGCTGCACCGTCAGACCGTCGCTGTGAACATCGATCTCGGCCCCCAGTGCGCCGAGCTGTGCCGCCAGAACCGACAACCGTGGAGACTCCTTCTGCTGAAGGTGCGCAACGTTGCAGATGCGAACCGGGCCATCGGCGAACAGGGCGAGAACAGCCACCGTGGGCGCGGCGTCGGGCATGTCGCCGAGATCCAACTCCAGCTTGCCGCGGAGGGATTGATCCGGCCTGCGCTCCAATTCGAGGAAGCGGTCCTCAACACGACAAGTACATCCCATTTGTTCCAATACGTTTGTCAGCCTCAGATCGCCCTGACAACTCGTGCGTCCCAGTCCCTCGATGCGCACTCTCCCGCCACAAATCGCAGCGGCGGCGAGAAAGTAGCCGGCACTGGAAGCATCCGGCTCGACTTCATAATTCGTCGCCTGGTACATTTGCGGTGCCGGCACAATGATTCTTCGATAATCATCGGTGACGAGGCTGATTCCGAATGCCTGCATCACGGCGCCGGTCATACGCACATAGGGCTCACTGATCGGCGTGCCCGTGATGGCGAGCATGACATCACTCCGAACGCAGGGGCCGGCCAGCAAAAG
>JACZTW010000060.1:13175-14250 GCA_022573485.1 Planctomycetota bacterium | reverse complement strand
TGGTCACCTGGACGGCGACCGACGATTGCGACAACACCGAGCAGTGCTCGGCGACCTTCACCATCGTCGATACCACCGACAAGGTCATCGCCTGTCCCGAGGACTTGACCGTGGAGTGCGACGGCAGTGGCAACACCGCTGAGCTGGACGCCTGGCTGGCGAGTGCCACCGCAGCCGACGTCTGCGGCGATGTGGTCATCGTCAACGACTTCACGGCCCTGTCCGATGACTGCGGCGCGACCGGTTCAGCGCTGGTCACCTGGACGGCGGCCGACGATTGCGACAACACCGAGCAGTGCTCGGCGACCTTCACCATCGTGGACACCATAGATCCGGTCATCGACAATTGTCCGGCGGAGACCACGGTGGAGTGCGACGGTGCGGGCAATATCGCCGAGCTCAATGCCTGGCTGGACAGCTTCGCCGGCAGCGACGCTTGCGGCAACGTGACGCTCAGCGACGACTTCGTCGGCCTGTCGGATGATTGCGGCGAGACGGGCACGGCGACAGTGGTGTTTACGGTCACCGACGACTGCAGCCTGCTGACCTCGTGCATCTCGACCTTCACCATCGAGGACACCACCGACCCGTCGATCGATAACTGCCCGACGGAGACTACGGTGGAGTGTGACGGCGCGGGCAATACGGCTGAGCTCAATGCCTGGCTGGACAGCTTCGCGGCCAGCGACACTTGCAGCGACGTCACGCTGACCAACGACTTCAAAGGCCTGTCCGATGATTGCGGCGCGACCGGCTCGGCGACGGTGGAATTCACGGCCACCGACGACTGCGACCTGGATACGTCGTGTGAATCGACCTTCGTGATCGAGGACACCACGCCGCCGGAGATTATCTGCCCGGACGACGTGACCCTCATCAGCGGTGATCCCACGGATCCGGCAGCTACGGGGATGGCCACGGCCACTGATAACTGCGACCCGGCACCGGTCATCGTGTTCGCTGACGAAGTGTTGATCCCGGACTGCCTGGCGGATCCGATCCACTTTGTCATCGAGCGGGAGTGGACCGCGACGGATGATTGCGGACTGAGCAGTTCCTGCGTGCAGACCATCAC
>JACZTW010000060.1:0-13165 GCA_022573485.1 Planctomycetota bacterium | reverse complement strand
CGGTGGAATTCACGGCCACCGACGACTGCGGCCTGGATACGTCGTGCGACTCGACCTTCGTGATCGAGGACACCACGCCGCCGGACATCACCTGCCCGGACAACTTGACGATCATCAGCGGCGATTCCACCGATCCCAGCGCCACCGGCAGTGCCACGGCGACGGATGTGTGCGATCAGGCCGACTTGACCATCGTGTCCGCTGACCAAGTGTTCATTCCGGATTGCCTGGCGGATCCAGTGCACTTTGTCGTCGAGCGGGAGTGGACCGCAACGGATGATTGCGGACTGAGCAGTTCCTGCCTGCAGACCATCACGGTGCTGCGCCAGGAAGTCAGCTTGATCATCAAGCAGGGCGCGTGCCCGGCGCCGGTCAACCCCAACAGCAACGGCGTGGTGCCGATGCTGCTGACCGGTGATACGGACTTTGACGTGAACAATGTTTTGCTCGGCACTCTGCGCGTGACGCGGTGTGACTGCACCGGCGGCGACGTGGCCCCGAACGACGGGCCGCCGGGGCCGAAGATCATGATCCTGGACCTCAACCATCCGTTCGACGGCGACGTGGATTGCGTCAACGGGCCCTGCGCCTGCAACGACGATCAGAGTTCCGACGGCATCGACGACATTTGGATGAAGTACCGCACCGATGACATGATGGCCGGCCTGCCTCTGGCTTCGGGTGAGGGTGCGGTGGTCCTGTCCGTCACCGGCGAGTTGGACGAGTCGGCTTATCCGGCCGAGTCAATCAACGTGGGCTTCATCGCCAGTGATTGCGTGCTCATCGTGCCGCCCGGCGCCGATCCGATCAATGCGACGATGGAGTCCAACGTGCTCGACACCTTCATCGAGGTCACGCCGCTGGACTTGAACGTGGACAGCGACGGCTTCGCCAACTTCGGCCGGGCTTACTTTGCGAACACGCTGGTCACGGTCACCGCGCCGCCGAGTTCCGCCGGCCGGCCGTTCCTGCGCTGGAAGATAGACGGCGTGCTGCAGACCATCGGCCTGAGGACCCTCGAGGTCGAGATTACGTCGGACGTCAATCTCGAGGCGATCTACAGACGGTCAAGCCGCATCGAGCCCGAACCGCCGACCGAGGACGACGGGGATATGGAATAACCGAGCCAGTCAAAACGCGTCCGTGAATCCCCCAGAGCCGGGCCCCCAAAGGCCCGGCTCTTTTTCTGGTTATCTTCCTTTGGTGGCGGCGATGTCCATGCGTTCAGATTGGCGATGTGTCGCGTGAAAGAGAATCCACGGCTTCCCTCAACAAGCAAGGCGCTCATGGGACCTGGCGGAGGAAAGAAAACACCAAACCCGATTGATCTCTTGGAGTCTGAGCAGGTGCGTCAGTGCCGCGCACGGGCGCCACTGGCGAAGAAGCGGAAGCGGTAAGTTCGATGGGCATTGCCCTAATTTGAAAACCCTGTCCCACACTCCGGACATCGCTCCGTCGATCCTCGCAGGTCGTATCCGCATGTCACGCAGAGTCCGAGCTTCTTACGTTTGCGGCGGCGGTGTATTGGCCGTAGGAGGTAACTTGAAAGAACCGCAAAGACTAAGAGCGGAATCCACAGGGGAAGGACAAAGCGGAGAGGGTTAAATCCCAGCTTGGGCACCCAGTCCGTTTCCCAGCCATCGAATGCGCGGGATTTCCAAAGACGGGGGATGGTGTAGGACCATCCACCACCGTACATCGATGCTGATCTCGGGCCAATCGGTCCATAGCCAATTCTATACCGTCCGATGTAAGAGCACCGGCCAAAACCGACGCAACCTTTGCCAAGCTCCCAGCATTCTGACCCGTTCATTGCCACCACGATACTGAAGAAATAGGTTGCCGCCCACACCGCCGCGCTGAACAGCAGGCCGAGGAGGGAAAGGATTGTCAGGGTCTTGCGGAGCATCAGTAGGATATTATATGGTAGTGCCGCTCCCCCGGCCGGGGCCACCATATCTTGCGTGTGGTTTGCTAAAGGGATAATACCGACAAGACCCGAATATGGTATGGTGCGGCAATGGCTTGGGGCGTGAGCGGCTGGTGAGTGGATTGCGGTTGGTCATGATTCGCAAGTTGGACAATCCGCCGAATCCGTTTCGCTCGCAGCATGTCGAGTATCTGGCAGACGTGCCCGAAGCCAGGGTCGAGGTCTACGAGGAGCAGGCCCGCTCGATTCTGTCGCACAACGACTCGCCCGACCTGCCCTTCGACTGGAGCGTGAACCCATATCGCGGCTGCCAGCACGCTTGTGCCTATTGCTACGCCAGGCCTTATCACGAGTATCTCGACCTCGGCGCGGGCACGGACTTCGACACCAAACTGTTTGTGAAGGTCAACGCGCCGGAGCTGCTGCGCCGGGCGCTGTCGGCGCCGAAGTGGCGCGGCGAGCCGATCGAGTTCTCCGGCGTGACCGACTGCTACCAGCCGCTCGAAGCTGTGTACGAAGTGACGCAGCAGTGTTTACAGGTCTGTCTCGACTTTCGCAACCCGGCGGCGATCATCACGCGCGGGTACTTGATCGTTCGCGACGCGGCGCTGCTGGCGGCGTTGCACCGCGAAGCCGGCCTCTCTGTGATGCTGTCGATCGCCTTCGCCGACGATGCGACCGCACGGCTCCTCGAGCCGCACGCTCCGCCGCCGTCGCGGCGGTTCGAGGCCATCCGCCGGTTGCGCGAGGCGGGCGTGCCGGTGGGAGTGATGCTGGCGCCGATCATCCCGGGCTTGAACGATCGGGACATTCCGCGGATTCTTCAGCAAGCGGCGGAGTGCGGCGCGCAAACGGCGAGTTGCACGGCGTTGCGGCTGCCGGGGAGTGTCGAGTCGGTGTTCCTGGGCCGATTGCGAGACGTGCTGCCGCTGCAAGCCGGCCGCATCGAGAGCCGCATTCGAGAGATTCGCGGCGGCAAGCTGAACGAAACGAGACCCGGCAAACGGATGACCGGCGAAGGCGTCTACTGGGAAGCCATCATGCAGCAGTTCCGCATTCACTGCGCGCGCCACGGCCTGGGCCGGCCTTCGTTTCCGAGTGCCAACGACCCGCGCGGAGTGCGCCGGCCGGGGCAGCAATTGTCGCTGTCGTTTGAGGGAAAGGAGGAGGATGCTGCAAGCTGAATACTACGGTTCGGGTTCCTGGTGGATCAGTTCGATGCGCAGGCGGTTGATCTTGCGGTCCTCGGCTTCGAGGATGGTGATGCGGGCGCTGTCGTAGACGAGTTGCTCTCCGTTGCGCGGAATCTTGCCCATCGATGCGAATACGAAGCCGCCGATGGTTTCGTAGTCGTCGCCTTCGGGGATCTCCAGGCCGAGCAGTTCGTTGATCTCGTCGACGTGGACCTTGCTGTCGACCTCGACGACTTGCTCGCTGATCCGCCGGATCGGTTCTGGCTCTGGTTTTTCGTACTCGTCTGTGATCTCGCCGACGAGCTCTTCGAGGATGTCTTCGATGGTCACAAGCCCCGCCGTTCCGCCGTACTCGTCGAGCACGATTGCGGCGTGTGTGCGGCCGGTGCGAAATTCGGTCAGGAGGTCGTTGAGCAGCTTGGCCTCCGGCACAAACGGCACTTCGCGGATGTGCTGCATGAGATCGAACGGGACATCCGCATCGACGTGGAGCAGGTCCTTGGCGTAGACCATGCCCAGCACTTGGTCGATGTTCTCGTCGTAGACCGGGATGCGCGAGTGGCCTTCCTTGCGGATGAGTTCCTTGAGCTCGCTGAGGGTCGCTCCCTTGGGGATGCCCACGACCTCGGTGCGCGGGGTCATGATCTCGCCGACGGAGGATTCGTCGAGTTCCATGACCGACTTGATCATGGCCTTCTCTTCCTGGTCGACCGCGCCGTGGAGCTCGGCCTCCTCGACGGCATCGAGCACTTCCTGCTCGATCAGCTCCGCCTCGTTTTGCCGGTTGGGTTTGGGCACGCCGGCCAGTCGGCGGATCAGGCCGTCGAACAAGTGCAGCACGACGTTGATCGGCCGGGTGACGAAGCGCACGGCCTGGAGCACGGGCAGCAGGTTGGCCAGCAACGGCACGGCTGCATACTTGGCGCACGGCTGCGGCACGGCCACCACGCACAGCAGCAGTACGACGGCGCACACGCCGAACACTTCGGCATAGTACAGCGCGATGCTGTCGGCGCGGTCGGCTTCAAGCAACTGCGTGATGACCAGGATGAGGCCGAGGTTGCTGACCATGCGGACGATCGCCGTGGCGCGGATGAAGTCGTCCTGGTGATCGCGATAGGCCTCGAGCCAATGCTCTCGCCGGCGGGCGGCGAGCGCCCGAGTCAGTCGGCCCCAGGGCATGTCGTGCAACGTGAGGTTGAGCGTGGCAAAGAGGCTGCAAATGACGACGAGCATGAGCCCAACGATGACGGACGTGTTGATCACGATACTTCTTGCTCCACATCAATGTCGTATGTCAGAATCTGCCCGCCCTTGTCGGCGGCGCAGGCTACCGTGCCTTGGGGATCGATGATCCGGCTGTGGCCCTGGCCGCCGTCCAGGCCGCCGCTGTCGGCGATGACGAGCCACACACCCTGCGCGCGGGCCAGCTTGCACAACCGTTGCTCCTTCGGCGGATCGGCCCAGCAGCCGCAGACAAAGACCACCGGCGCGCCCATTTGCTTGACGGTCGCAACGATCGCGTCATTGCAGACATCATCGCCCACGAGCACACCTACAGGCCCAAACAGGGAAAGAGCGACCTGGATGGATCGGCCCCGAGCAAAGTGTCGCGACTCATCGCGTCCCACGATGATCCGGCGGTGCTTGACGAGCATGTCGCCATCGGCATCGATCCAGACAGCACAATCATACTGCTGCTGCCCGTCGAACTCCGCGAACCCGACGACCACGCTGACGCCCATCTCGCGGGCCTGGGAAGCCAGAACTTCCGCAAATGTCGTGCTGGCGGCGGCGGATGCGGCATCGTCCCCTTCGGCGAGCGCCCCGCCCTCGCATCGGCCGGGAAGGCAAACGACTTCTGGAACCGGGTCCAGCTCGGCAGCTTTGGCGATGAACTCAAACGCGCGCCGCTGGTTGTTGGCCCGGCTTTCGCCATCGACTTCCATTTGGATCACAGCCACACGCAAAGCCTCACCCTCCATAAACCCGGCCGACGCCGATGGCGGTCAGAATCTCGTCTTCCATTTTGTGCATCTTCATTGCTTCTTGTTCGGTCGCGTCGTCCATGCCCAGAAGGTGCAGAGTGCCGTGAACGACATACAACGCCAACTCAGCAGCCACGGGGTGCGCACGTTCTTCCGCTCTGCGTTTGGCGGTGTCGGCCGACACCACGATCTCGCCTTCGACGTGGCGCCCGTTGGCGCCCGCGTGGTGTTTCTCGGCCAAATCAAAGGCCAGCACATCGGTCGCGCCTTTGATGTTCATGTACTTCTCGTGCAGCTCGGCGATCTCGGCGTCGCTGACCACGGCCACGCTGACATCGGCGCTGGCCGTATCGAAGCGCCGCAGGGCTTCGCGGATGCCCTCTTGCAGCATCGATGGGTCAACCCCATCGTCGGCGTGTTTGTTGTGAACTTGTATGTCGTAGGGGTCGTCTTCGTTCATCCCATTACCGGAACCGGGTCTGTCGGCTTGGAGGGTTCGGGAGGCTTGGGGTAAGCCACCCTCGCGTGGTAGAAGCGGCACAGGCTCTTGACCAGCGACTCCTCGACGCGATGGAGTTCTTTCAGCGTGATGTCGCAGTCGTCGAATTGGCCGTCGTTGAGGCGTTCCATGAGCACCGTGTGGACTACGGTCTCAATCCGGCCGGCGGTAGGCTCGGGCAAAGCCCGTACGGCGCCTTCCACGCCGTCGCACAGCATTAGCACGGCGGTCTCTTTCGATTGCGGCTTGGGGCCGGGGTAGCGGAACTCCGATTCCGAAACCTCGCGCGTACTGCCGGCCGCCTTTTGTTTCTCACTGGCGATGTGGTGGAAGTAGCGCACCACCGTGGTGCCGTGGTGCTCTTCGATGAAGCGGATCACAGCCCGCGGCAGTCGTTCCTCTTTGGCGAGTTCGATGCCGTCCTTAACGTGGCCGACGATCACCAGCAGGCTCATGGTCGGCGAGAGATTGTCGTGACGATTGATATGGGCTTCCTGGTTCTCCGCGAAGTACTCAGCCTTGTGGACTTTGCCGATGTCGTGATACATCGCGCCGACCTTGGCGAGCAAGCCGTTGGCCCCGACTGCTTCGCAGGCGCTTTCCGCCATACTGCTCAGCCACAGCGAGTGGGCGAACGTGCCCGGCGCTTCGCGGGCCAGCCGGCTCAACAGAGGCTGCGACGTATCCAGCAATTCGAGCAGGGTCCAATTGGTGGCCACTTTGAAGATGCGCTCGATCGGCGCCAACATCAGGAAGAAGATCGCAATCGCCAACAACGAGGCCATGGCGGCGCTGCCGCCCTGCTTTATGGCGGTATCGAGCGAGTAGCCGTTGAGAAGGACCACGACCACACCCACGATAAACGCAGCCATCGCATTGAGCAGGCCCGTGGAGAAGAGTTCGTGGCGGCTGCGAATCTCGCGAAGCTGATAGACAGCGACAGCCATTGCAGCCGTCAACACCAGAAGCGTACCCAGATCGCCCCGCACGGCAATCGTGATGAGTACCGCCAGTCCGCAGGTCATACCGATGGCGAAGCGCTGTGAGTAGACCATTGTCAGGATCGCCGCGGTCATCACCACCGGTCCGACCACGACATAGGGGAACATCACGCCGATGTCGCTGAGGTGCGCCGCTCTGGCAACCGCCATCATGATGAGAAAGAGCAACGCCAGCGACAGCGCCCGAACAGGATTGCGGATCACGCGATCCTGAAACAGGCCGCAGTAAGTCACCAGGCCCAAAGCCACCATGAGCACCAAGGCGCCCCGGCCGGCTTGTTGGAGATAATGCTGATCTCTGAGGCTGGTCGCCACGGCGCGATCTTCCGCATCCGCGTCCTCCTCCAGATTTCCATCGAGGAGTTGTCTGACCCGGTCGTGTTCGTATCGGAGAAGTTCGATGTGACTCTGGTTCAAGCGATAGGTGTTGCTCAAGGCAGTTGGCGCGGCGCTCTGCTCTTGGGCGGATGATGCCTGCCTGGTGCTGTCAACAAATTCAGGAGGTTTCGCCAGTGGCTCCTCATACCGATACTTGATGTCCTGGAGTTCACCCATCGAGGCGGCCGCCGCGTCCATCTCCTTGCGCGTGCGCTCGAGATTGAACTTGAACAAGGGTGCTTCCTGAAGTGCGCCCACCAGCACTTCGCTGATCGCACTGCGAATCGTCACCGGGAATGTTCGCGACATTGAGGCTGCAGACCGTTCGACATCCTTGTCATCCTCGGGTCTGTCAAGGTACACATTGTTGACCACAATTTGGAGTTCCGCCGTCTCTTGCTCATCCTCGTCCTGCTTCTCAACTCGGATGATCCGGTCTGGATCGTTCTTCACCGCGCCGAGGAGAATCACTTCGCTCGACTTCGCGAGAAATCCCCGTTCATCCTCCGTAACCTTCGGAACCAACCGCTCTCGCTTGAGATCCTCGACGAGCTTCTCGACCCAGGCAGTGAACTCCGCCGTGCCTTGGTCGCCAACGAGACCGTTGAGTTCATGAAATCCGGCTTCGGTCAGCCGCCATTGGGCGTTCTTCGATGTGGCCTCGTCTTGTTCGGCTGCTGCCGCCTGGTAAGCAGCGGAGTCGTCGTAGGATTGTGCGGTCGTATACAGACCAATCACTTCGCTCTGAATGCGCTCGATTAGACTCTCGTTCAAATCGAAGTAGTTCGGCGTGGTTTCTCGCGCGTCCTGTTGCGATTGCAGAGTGGCTTTTTCATCCGTGATCTTGAACTTGGCACGGGCATGGATTGGGCCGCGCACTTCCTGGCCCGCGTAGTAGGGAAACGGCTCAGGCCCGTAGAGCACGATGCCGATGGCCAGCACGACGAAGCCCAGCCCAATGGCAGGCGAAGCCAAGCCGATTTGCTTGCGCAGGCGCTTCAGCAGCGGCTCGCTCTGTTCGCTGCGCTGCCGCCGAATCTGCGTCCGGCGAAGTTTTGCTTTTCCATTGACCTTGGCCATGTTGCGATGCAACCAATCTCGATGCAGCCGATCACCCTTCGACGATCACCCGACAGCAATCGCCGGATACACAACACACTTTCGGCTGCGATGCCCTTATTCTAGATCACGTATCCGCAGGTTCCCATAAAAACCAAATTTCCAACAGCGGCCAACCTGTGTACCGCATCTGCTTAGCGTTTCCCCACTGAGCCGTGGCCTTCAGGCCACGGACCGCGGCGTGCCGCTCGGATTCGTTCAAGGAGCCGCGGGTTTTAACCCGCGCGGAGCCTCGCGTCCCGGCGCGCCGGGAAAGTCTGCGGCTCCTTGAGATGTTCTCCGGCAGAACGCTAACCACGGTCGTCGGGGTCGCCATAAAGCTGGACGATATACTGTACCAACGGATGGCGAACGATGTCCGCCTTGTCCAGCCGCACGACGCCGATTCCATCTACCGTGCTCAGGCGCTTGGCCGCGTCGATCAGCCCGCTTTTCTTGCCCTTTTCCAAATCCACTTGACTGTCGTCGCCGGTGACGATCATCTTGCTCTCGTGCCCGAGGCGCGTCAGGAACATCAGCATTTGCGAGACGGTCGTGTTTTGGGCCTCGTCCATGATGATGGCCGCCCGGTTGAGCGTTCGCCCGCGCATGTACGCGAGCGGAATCACTTCGATGATGTCGTTCTGCATGAAGCGCTTGACTTGATCGAAGCTCATCATGTCGTGCATGGCGTCCATCAGCGGGCGGAGGTACGGATTGACCTTGGCCTGCAAGTCGCCGGGCAGGTAGCCCAGCTTCTCGCCGGCTTCGACGGCCGGCCGAACGAGCACGACGCGCTTGATGCGGTTCCGCTTCAGCATCGAGACGGCCATCGCCACAGCGAGATAAGTCTTGCCCGTTCCCGCCGGCCCCAGGCAAAACGTCAAATCATTGTTCCGCACGGCATCAACATATTCGTGTTGGCCTTTGGTTTTGGGTGCAATGCGCGCCCCGCTGAGGTAGACGTCCAGCCGGTCGCCGAGCGTTTCGCCGGACGCAGCGTCATCGCGGTACAGTGCTTGTTCGATGGCGGTCGATACGTCGCCGTCGCTCAAGTGATTGCGACGCCGGATTTGATTCTGTAGTTGCTCGATCACCGCAGCGGCGGCGGTGACGTTGGCCGCCTCGCCCGAGAGTCGGATGGTGGAGTCCCGGGCGCTGATTTGCACGTCCAGCGCGGAGCGGATCTGCCGCAGGTACTTGTCACCGGAACCAAACAGCACTTGCAGGTTGGGAAGTTCCTCGACCGAGATTGCCAGTTCCAAGAGGTGTTTCAGCTCCATTCATGCCGATCCGACCTACCGCGGCTCCGTCACCACACGGACCCCGGACGCTTCAGCTCCTTGCCGCCGGTCGAGTGCTCGGCTGACCTGTGAGTATTCTACACACTCAGTTCCCGCCGAGCCAGAAACTTAATAGGAGATAAGCCACGGGAGCTGCAAATGCCGGGCTATCAAGGAGATCCAGGATCCCACCGAATGCCGGAATGACGTTTCCAGAGTCTTTGGAGGTGGCATCACGCTTGAAAACGGACTCCACCAGATCGCCGAGCAGGCCGACCATGGCGATCACCGCGCCGAAGAGGACCGCCTTAAACGGCGAGATCGCGGATTCGCCGCTCACAGGCGTCGGCCACGGCAGGATCCGGGCCAGGACCAGCGAAACCACAATCGCCAGCACGAATCCGCCAGCCAGACCTTCAACTGTCTTGCCGGGGCTGATCGCGGGGATCAGCTTGGTCTTGCCTATCGCCCGGCCCGTGAAATACGCGCCGATGTCGGTACACTTGACCACCGCGATAAACTGCAACACCGCCAAAGTGCCCACCGTGCCCGGCAATGAAGCCCGCAGCGCCGTCACCATCGACAATAGAATCCCCATATACGCGAGGATCATGATGCTCACGGAAATATCGCCGATACCGCGCTCCGTGCGGCGGCGAATGACTTGCATGACACCCACCGCCATAGTGGCCAGCATGAAGACGATCAGTTCCCAGCCGAAGGCGCCCTGACGCGCGTCGGGAACCACCGCCGGAATCAGCCAAGGAATGATATTGAGCACGACGACGCCGATCAGCACGACTTTGCCCATCGGTGCGTACCCCGCCGCACGCGCCAAGTTCAGCGTCTCCAACGTGCCGAAAACCGCGAGCAGTAATACCACGAGAGGAATAATGCTGCCGCAGCGCAGGTCTGCCGTCTCGTTCGGATCGATCCGCACATTCGCGAAGACGTAGTCACCCCAGAAAATGAGCACCAGCCCGGCAATGAGCAATGATCCGTAGAATAGCCGCTGAACGAGCATGAGCGTATCTTATTGCCCCCGCTGCTGTGATCGCAACTCAAATATCGGCCACAGACGCTCCGACGCACCTGCCAAACGGCAAGCCAACGGCAGGCTCGTTCGAACTGACTTCGTCGTTTAGCAGACGCCGCGCCCCACGATCCGTGGACAGAACTTCGTAGCTCGCGAGAATCACTCAGCGGGAAAAAGCATCCCTTGTTCCTATGAATTGACGGCGCTCAATCCGCCGTAACGCCGATCGCGACGAGCGAATTCCTTGATGGCCTTGTGCAAATGCGCGACTGTAAAATCAGGCCAACAGACCGGCTCCACATAGAACTCCGCATAACTCACTTGCCACAGAAGAAAATTGCTGATCCGAAACTCGCCGGCCGTGCGAATCAGCAGATCAGGATCCACGATGCCCGCCGTGTAAAGCGAAAGGCCGAGCAACTGTTCGGTGATGTCATGGGGTTCGAGTTCTCCGGACTTGACTTGGGTCGCGATGTGCCGCACGGCGTCGATAATCTCCGCCCGCGAGCCATAGTTCAGCGCCAGACACAGTTTCAGTCCGTCGTTGTGCCGACTCATTTCGGCGGTGGTGTCCAGCTCTTTCAGCACGCTGTCGGGCAGGCCTTCGCGCCGGCCGACCTGCATAAACTGGATGTTGTTGTCCAGTATTTCCTCGCGCTCTGCCACGAGGTAATGGGCGTACAGCTCCATCAGGAAGTCGATTTCGTCCTTGGGCCGGCTCCAGTTCTCAGAGCTGAAACTGTACAGCGTGAGGGCTTCGAGCCCCAGCCGGGCACATTCGGTGACGATTTCACGAACCACTTTGGCGCCGCAGGCGTGGCCTTCGATGCGCGGCAAATTGCGTTCCGCAGCCCAGCGCCCGTTGCCGTCCATGATGATGGCGATGTGCCGCGGCAATTGCTCGCGCGGCAGGCCCAGAACTTCTTCCGGATTGAGTAGTTGTTCAGCCATTGCGGAAGATTGTCTGACTGCGCTCCGGGCCGACGCTGACGATGGAGACCGTCGCGCCGATCAACTCCTCGATGCGCAGCACGTAATCGCGCGCCGCCTGGGGCAGATCTTCAAACGTGCGTACGGACGTAAGGTCCTCGGACCAGCCGGGCAGCGATTCGTAAATCGGCTTGACGCGTTCCAGCACGTCAACCTCCGCCGGAAACTCGTCCAGACGTTTACCGTCAACCGTGTAAGCCGTACAAATGCTGAGTCGGTCGAATCCGCTGAGCGTATCCAGATGCATGACCGCGACGTGCCCGATGCCTCCCATCTGCACGCTGTATCGGCCGGCGACCGCATCAAACCAGCCGCAGCGCCGTGGGCGACCGGTGGTCGTGCCGTACTCGTGGCCTCGCTCGCGGATGCGTTCGCCGTTTTCGTCGAACAGCTCCGTCGGAAACGGACCCTGCCCGACACGCGTGGTGTAGGCCTTGACCACGCCGACGTAGCTCTGCACCGCCGAAGGCGGCACGCCCGCACCCGAAGGCACGCCCAACGCACTCGAACTGCTCGAGGTCACATAGGGATAAGTCCCGTGGTCGATGTCCAGCAGCGTGCCGTGGGCGCCTTCAAACAGCAGCTTGCGCCCGTGCTGCAGGCAGTGCTGTAAGTATGAAGTGGTATCGCAGAGGTAATTCCTGAGCTGATCGGCATAGCGCAGGTATTGGTCCGCGATCGCTTCGGCATCGAGGGGCTCGGGGTTCTCATACAGAGCAGCGAAGACCGCCTGCTTGCGACGCACGATCCGCCCGAGGCGCTCACGGAACTCGTTTGGATTGAACAAGTCGCAGAACCGCACGGCCGAGCTGCGCTGCATCTTGTCGGCATAGCACGGGCCGATGCCGCGGGCGGTCGTGCCGATCTTGTCTTTGCCCGTCAGCACCTGCTCATTCAACCGGTCTTCAGCCTTGTGGTAGGGCATGACCACGTGGCAGCGCTTGGAGATCTTCAGCCGATCGGTAAGGTCGATGCCGCGCCCCCGCAAGTGGTCGATTTCTTCGAGCAAGACGGCGGGATCCAGCGCCACGCCGGGCCCGATCACGCCGGTCTTACCGCCATGGAGCGAGCCGCTCGGCAGCAAATGCAGGGCAAATCTCTCACCCTCGATCACGACGGTGTGGCCGGCGTTGGCCCCGCCGTTGTAGCGCACCACCACGTCGGCATATTCGGTGAGCACGTCAACGATCTTGCCCTTGCCTTCATCGCCCCAGAACAAGCCGATGACGCAGGTTGTCCCCAGGTTGCTCAAGTCCACACGATGACCCTTCGATGCAAGAACCGTCTCTCCACAAGCCGCAGCCTTCGCACGTGTTTCGCCGTTGTAGCGGTCGGCGTCTCTGCCGACCGTGAGGCTGCACTGGCTTTCGGCACTCCGATTCGCATCGACGCCTACGGTCGATACGGAGGTCGACCGCTACAGAAACGCCGATACAGATACACGCACCCCAGTCGCGCACTGTATACTGCCTACTGCCCACTGTCTACTGCGCGCCGAATCGGTTATGCTCCGGCCATGAGCACTTCGCCGATCAAGCCCCCATCGGGCGAGCCGGCCATCCGGGCGGTCATGATGCCGCGCGACGCCAACGCCCACAACACCATCTTCGGAGGCGTTTTGCTCAGCTACATCGACCAGGCCGGCTTCATCGAGGCCTCGCGCCAGGCGCCGCACCGCTACGTGACCATCACCATGGATAAAGTCGAGTTCAAAAAGCCGGTTTTCATCGGGGACATCGTCAGCTTCTACGCCGACACCACGCGGATCG
>JACZTW010000059.1 GCA_022573485.1 Planctomycetota bacterium | reverse complement strand
AGCCTCAGGCAGCAACTGCTCAAGAGCAGTGGCACACCAACCCACCGGGGTACCACCGGCGGCTTGCAATAGCATCTCGTCAGCGTCTTTCCGCTGAGCCGTGGCCTTCAGGCCACGGACGGTCCGGACCCTAAAGGGCCCGGCTCAAGGACATCAGAAGCCGGAGCAAACGCCCGGGTGCCACTGGCAGCTTGTCCGCCAGTGCAGGAACACCAGCTATTGCACAACGGCGTTCGAGTAATACAACGCCAAGAACAACAAAATCGCCAACCCGCCCGCCATCGTCACGCCGTAACCTTGCAGCGAGCCCTGCTGCAATCCACGCAACATGAAACCCAGCAAACGCGGAATAGCCGTCACCAGCCAAACCAGGCCGTCGATGAAAAACCGATCCACGCCGTAGAGAAACTCGCCGGACTTTCGCAACGGCCTGACTATGGCGGCGTCATAACCCTCGTCCACGAAGTACTTGTTGTGCAGCAGCGTGAACATCCTGCCCGAGGCAGCGCGCAGCGCACCGGGCAATTCGGGAAGCGCCACATACAACACATACGCCAACACGATTCCGCCAATCGCCACCACACTGGACACAATCGCCACCATGCTGTGGGAAACATGCACAGCGTGCCCCGCAACGGCTGCGGCAAAGGGGGCTTGCGTCGCTTGCAGAAAGTCCGGCAGACGCTCATGGAACAAATATCCGGCGCCAAGCGCACCGCCGCTCAGTATCACCAGCGGCAACAGCATCCACCCGCCGGATTCGTGAGCCTGTACTCCGGCGGGCACACGCGTCTCGCCCCAAAATGCGAGAAACACCATGCGGAACGTGTAGAACGCCGTCAGCGCCGCCGTGAGCACACCCATCCAACCAAGGAACGGATGCACTTCAAGCGCACTGAGCAGGATCATGTCTTTGCTGTAAAAAGCCGCCAGAAACGGCAGGCCGGCCAGCGCAGCGGAACCGATCAGGAACGTCCAAAACGTCCACGGCAGCAGCTTACGCAGCCCGCCGAACTTGCGTACGTCGATCACACCGCCCATAGCATGCATCACGCTGCCCGCGCCGAGAAACAGCAGCGCCTTGAAGAAGGCGTGCGTGAACAAGTGAAAGACCGCTGCGTCGGCGGCATACACGCCCAGCGCCAAGAACATGAATCCAAGCTGGCTGATCGTCGAATAGGCGAGGATACGCTTCATGTCATACTGGGTCAGCGCAATCGTCGCGGCGAAGAGCGCCGTGACCCCGCCGATCGTCGCCACCACCAGCATCACTGTCTCGCTCTGCACGAAAATGGCGCCACAGCGCGCGACCATATACACGCCGGCTGTGACCATCGTGGCGGCATGGATGAGCGCGGAGACGGGCGACGGGCCTTCCATCGCATCGGGCAGCCAGACGTGCAGCGGCATTTGGGCGCTCTTGCCCACGGCGCCGCAGAGCAGCAGCAGAGCAACGATGTGCTCGGAGCCCGCAAGTTTCGCCATTCCCTCGCTGGAGAACACGTAGTCGTAGTTCAAGTTGCCGCACTTCAAATAAATCAAAAGCACGCCCAGCCCGAAGCCGAAGTCACCGATCCGGTTGACCAGAAACGCCTTCTTGGCGGCGGCGGCGGCGGCTGGGCGCTGATAGTAAAAACCAATCAAAAGATAGCTGCACAGGCCCACCGCCTCCCATCCGAAATACAAGAGCAGGAAATTCCCGCTGAGAACGAGCACGCACATGGAAAAGACGAACATGCCGAGATATGCGAAGAACCGCTCATAGCCTCGTTCGGGATGGTCGTGATGGCGCATGTAGTCGCGCGAGTAGATCACGACCAGCGATGAGACGAAAGTCACAGTCACCAGCATAACGGCGGTCAGGGCATCGAAGTGGAAATTGATTTGGAACCACGGCTGAGCCTCTGTCCCTCGCAGGATGCCGGCCCCGGCCCCGGTCCCGATCCAGTCATAAAGGGCGATCGTCTGCGCGGTGAAGCCCTCAGCTCGAACTTGGCCCAGCAGCAGGAACGAGCAAATCGCCGCCCCGCCCACGCCGGCAACGACGACCCAGTGCGTACCGCCCTTAAGCCAGCGCGACCCCAACGCACCCGCCAGAACAGCCCCGCCCAACGGCAGCAGCACAATCAAAATGCCCAAAATCAATAGACTCACGCGTTACTCAGTTGTCTGTTACGAGTTGTCAGTTTTCTGTTGTCAGTTTTCTGTTTTCTGTTGTCTGTTCTCTGTTCTCAAATCTCAAATTGCAAATTCCAGATTCCAGATTTCAGTCCTCTTTCTTCATCCTCTCATGGTCTTCCATACCTCGGTATCCAGCGAGCCGCGGCGGCGATACAGCATCACGATGAGCGCCAGCGCCAGGCCGGCTTCTACCGCGGCGATGACCAAGAGGAACAACGCAAACGATTGGCCTTGCAGATTGGCCCATGATTTTCCAAACGCGACCACGTTGATCACCACGCCCTGGAACATGATCTCGGTACACAGAAACACGACAATCAAGTTCCGCCGCGTCAAAAAGCCGACCATGCCAATTCCAAACAGCATCGCGCCGACCAATATATATACATTCAACTCGTTCATCTTATTTCACTCAGAACGGCGCTGCCGTTTTCCCTTTCTGGCCGATGATGAGTTTTTCTTCGAGCAGGCGGTCCGGGCTTGGCGGGAATTTCTTCCGCGCGATGGCAATGGCGCCCACCATCGCCACGAGCAACAGCACGCCGGCCAACTCCAAAACCACCACATAGCGCGTCATCAACTGCCGGCCAACAAGAAGGGTGTTGCCCACGGACTGTTCCACGCCGGAATCTTGAACGCTCAGCGCAGCGGTCGTGGCGGTCGCCGGCGGTTCATAATCACTCATCAGCCCGCCGATCGTCGCCACCAGCAGGAACCCCGCAAAGCAAGCGCCCAGCGGCCCGCGCGAGCGGCGGTCGTACAACACTTCGCCGGACTGGCTGGCCAGCATAATGACGAAGATGTAGGTCACCAGAATCGCCCCGCCGTAGATGATGATCAGCGCGGCGGCCAGGAACTCAGCCCCCATCAGCAACAGCAATCCGGCGACCGCCAGGATGACGACCATGAAATACAGAGCACTGTATACGGCCCGGGTTTGCGTGATGACGCACACGGAGCAAATCAGCGCGATAGCGGAGAACATGTAGAAATAAATGTCCGCCCGGTCGGCGACCTCGGCCTGAGTCACGGCCAGCACAATCAGACCCGCCAGCCCGGCCAAAGCGAGCACGGCGCCGGCTGACTTCGTATTGCGGTCGGTGCGCGGCAGCAAGAAATAGACGCCCAACGCGCCCAGTGCCACGATGCAGTACACCCAGATGGCCGACGAGCTGAACACGGTCACTCCTGATCGCGACTGTTACCAGTCGTCTTATAGCCGGTGATCTTCGGATCCCGCCGCGGCTTGCCGCCGACCGTCACGTCATACACTTCCAACAACTTCTCTTTGTCGAAGACCATTTCGTCCCGAGTCAAACCAACAATGTCGTATTCAGCGGTCAGTTCGATGGCGTCCACCGGGCAGGCTTCGCTACACATGCCGCAGTAAATGCAACGCAATTCGTCAATTTCAAACTTGACGGGATATTTCTCGCGATCGTCCCACGGCGACTCGCCCGCGTCGATGTGGATGCAGTGGGCCGGGCAGGCCGTCTCGCACATGAAACAAGCTACGCAGGCGACGCGGCCGTCCTTGTCACGGTTCAGCCGGTGTACCCCGCGATAGTTCTCCACACGCATCGGGACCCGCTCTTCCGGGTACTGCGTGGTACGGCCGCGCATGAACAAGTGCTTCATCGTAACGAGCAGTCCGTCCATGATCTGCGGCATGAACATGCGCTCGGCGACCGACAGCTCAGGTGGGTCTATGAAGATGACGTCTCGATCCTGAATCATGTGGGCTCCACCAGGCTTGCGCGTCGCGACGACTGGCAAACAGGTCTCAAATGTCTCTGACGACCGCTGATCACGCCCGTGCGGAACGAAAAGGCGATTCCAAAGAGCACGACGACCGCCAACTCGCCGGCCAGCGCCCACACGGTCTGCTGCGCACCGCGGTAGAGCACCACGCAGGCCACCGCCACTTGGCACATCATCAGCGGCACCAGGCCGACCCAGCACAGCCGCATCACTTGATCAAATCGAAAACGCGGCAGCGTCCAGCGGATCCACATGAACACGAAAACGCACGCGCCGGTTTTGGCGAACATCACGGACATCTGGAGGAGCACGCCCCACAGGGACGTCTGCTCCAGGCCGATTCCGGGCAAGTGCCAACCGCCCAGAAACAAAACCGAAATGAACGCGCTGGCCGTAATCATGTGGCTGTACTCGCCGAGGAAGAACATGGCCCACTTCATCGAGCTGTATTCGGTATGGAAGCCGCCGACCAATTCCTGCTCGCACTCTGCCAAATCGAACGGGGCCCGGTTGGTCTCCGCCAGCGCCGTGGTGAACAGCACGAGGAAGGTCACCGGATGCAGAAAAATGTTCCATTGCGGCAGCCAACCCCACCACAATCCCGTCTGAGCGGTGACGATGTGTTCGAGTCGAAGTTCACCCACGGTCAGCACGACCACCAGGATCGCAAGGCCCATGGGCACTTCATAGCTCAGCATTTGGGCAGCGGCACGCATCCCGCCATAGAAGGAGTATTTGTTGTTGCTCGCCCAACTGCCCAGCACGACGCCGTACACACCCATCGCGCCGACGGCCAGGATATAGAGCAGCCCAATGTCCACGCTGGCCACCTGGACCTTGAGCAGTTCGTCGCCACCCGGTGGCTGATACGAGCCCCCCCAGGGAATCACCGCGAAACCCAACATGGCCACGCCGAAGGCCAGCATGGGCGCCAATATGAACACTGGGCGATCCGAGCCGGCGGGGATGATTTCTTCCTTGACCATAAACTTCATGCCGTCGGCCAGCGGCTGCAACAACCCGCCAGGCCCCGCACGGTTCGGACCAATACGGTCCTGAAGCCAGGCGGCCACCTTGCGCTCCAGAAGCGTAGAGAATCCCGCAGCCGAGAGAATGCCGCCGAAGAGCGCGACCATCAGCACGACGCTAAAACCAAATTGTGTGAAAAACCAGTCGAACATGATCAATGCTGGTGCGCAGGTTTCCTCTCCGGCTCCTGTATTTGTTTGAACTCCGCCATTTTCTCTGCCATCATTTCACGAATCTGCGCCGGATCGAACAGACCTGTAAAGCCCGCGATTTCGTACAAGTACTGGCCATCCCGTCTCGCGCCGTCGGGCGGATTGACCGCCCGCTCGAACGGCTGAATGCGACCGGCGTGGTTCATGAACGAGCCTTCGCGCTCGGCCCAACTGCAGAACGGCAAAACCAATTCTGCCGCCTCGGTCAGCGCGCTGGCAAACATGTCCTGCACGACCAAGAGTTCCAGGCCGGAGGCAGCCTTACCGAGCTCCTTCGATACCCAAGTCTTGTTCGGATACCCGCCGCAGATCCACGCCGCAGCGAACTTCTTCTCGTTGCACGCAGTCACGAAGTCCTCGAACGTGACCGTCGCATGGCCTGATCGCTTGATAATCAGTTCCACACCGCGGCGGTTCGGGCACTTCTCACTGCGAATAGTGAACCGGGCGTCCTCGGGCTTGCAGCCCACAGGGAAGTGCTCTTCGGAACCGTCAATCGGCACCGGCCCCAACACCACCGTGGCCTGCGGGGCATACATGCCGAAGAATCGCATCAGCATCCAGGCCTCTTCGCAGGCCATCATCGGCGAGAGGACCACCGCGACCTTCTCGCTGCCCTGCTGCTCAACGAACTGCTCGAAACGGTAACTGACGATCTCGGGAACAGTCTCCCACAGCGGCGTTTCTTCGTCACTGCCTCGGCGGAGGATCGGCGCGGTGATGCGATCTTCGTCCCGGACGTAGTCCCAGCCAAACCGCCCTTCATCGCACATCCAATAATCGTTGACCTCGGGATTGAACCGCGGCTTGAGGCGGTATAGCACGTCGTCATTCTGATCGATCCTGATGGCACAGCCGGTGCTGCAACCCGGGCAGATCGAATCCGCGCTCTTCAAATGCCAGACGCGCTGCTGAAACAAAAAGTCCTTGTCCAGCAGACAGCCGACCGGGCAAATATCCACGACGTTACCCTGCAACTTGTTGTCCAGCGGCAGCCCCGGAAAGACGTCGATCTCGGCGCGGCTGCCGCGATTGACGATCGTCAACTCGCCCGTGCCGGACACTTCCTCCGTAAAGCGCACGCACCGGGTACACATCACACAGCGATCCTGATACAGCAAGGTCCGGGGGCCGATGTCTTTCTTGGGGTTCTTGAGTTTCTCTTCCACCATGCGCGATTCGCTGCTGCCGAATTTGAAGCTGTAATCCTGCAAGTAGCATTCGCCCGCCTGATCGCAGACCGGGCAGTCCAGCGGGTGGTTCAGCAGGAAGTATTCCATGCAGGACTGCTGGCTGTCGTGGACGACCGCGCTGTCGAAGCGCACCTCCATGCCGTCGCGCACGGGCGTCTGGCAGGAGGGCACCAGTTTGGGCATCCAGCCGAGTTCGCCGGTTTTCGGATGAGGCGCCTTCATTTCCATCAAGCACAGTCGGCACGATGCGACGACGCTCAAAGCGGGATGGTAGCAATAGTGCGGCACGTCCCAGCCGGCCTCGATCGCAGCCTGCAACACGGGTACGCCCTCGCGGCATTCGATGGTCTTGTTGTCGATTATGATCTTAGGCATTGCTTAGTTCAGTACACTCAAGACGTAGTCCGCCTTGCCCGCCTCTTGACTGCGAATTCGCTCCTCAAACTCCGGTCGGAACTTCTCCACCAGCGTTCGGATCGGAAATGCCGCCCCGTCGGGCAGACCGCAGATACTCAGGCCCGGCATCATGCCCATGTTCTTGGTCGTTTCCAAGATGATGTCCAGGTCCTCAAGCCGCCCGGCGCCGAGTGCGATCCGCGCAGCGATCTTGTACATCCAGCTCGTGCCTTCGCGGCACTGCGTGCATTGGCCGCACGATTCCAAGGCGTAGAACCGGGCCACGTTGACCAGCACATCCCGCACGTCCGTGTCTTCATCAAACACAACGGCGGCAGCGGTGCCCAAACCCAGCAGCCCGTGCTTGCGCGGGTCGTCAAAATCCAGTTTCATATCCAGCTCGTCCGCCGTGAGCACGCCCATCGACAATCCGCCGGGGAACACGCCCTTGATTTTCCTGCCGTCGCGCATGCCCTGCCCGAAGTCCTGGCCGTCGATCAGTTCGCGGACCGTTAGATCCATGCTGTGTTCGTAGCAGCCGGGTCTTTTCACCGGCCCGCTGACGCAGAATAACTTCGGACCGAAACTGCCCTCGGGCCCGATGGCGGTGAACCATGAAGCACCGCGTTTGATGATGTGCGGCAGGCAGGCCAGCGTCTCGATGTTGTTGACCACGGTCGGCTTACCGAAGAGTCCTTCGATGGCGGGAAACGGCGGCTTGATCCGAGGCCAACCGCGCTTGCCCTCCAGAGATTCAATCAAACCTGTCTCTTCGCCGCAGATATACGCGCCCGCGCCGCGATGAATGTAGCATTCCATGGAGAAATCGCCGCCCAGGATCTTCTTGCCGAACAGTCCGGCAGCGTAGGCTTGATCCAGCGCTTTCTGCAACACGTGAAACTGCTCCATGAACTCGCCGCGCATGTAAATATAGGCCACCGTGGTTCGAGTGGCGTAGCCGGCGATCAAAATGCCTTCGAGCAATTGATGCGGGTCCTCTTCGATCAAAATGCGATTGTTGAAAGTCGGTGGTTCGGACTCGTCCGCGTTGACACACAAATAAGTGACCTTGCGGTCCTTGGGTAAGAAGCCCCATTTGACGCCGGCAGGGAAACCCGCCCCGCCGCGCCCGCGCAGGTTGGCGGATTTAACTTCCTCGATAACGTCGTCAGGCGCCATCTTGAGCGCCTTCTCAGCCGCTTCATACCCGCCGCGCGATTTGTACACGGAGATATCCGTCGAGTTCTCGACTCCGACATTCCGCATCAAGACTGGTTCAAACACCGCCATGTCCCAACTTGCCGCTTACTGCTTGCGACCAGCTACTATTGTTACTTTGCTTCGCTCATTTCGGCGACGTCCGACGTCGTTTCGAGTTCAGCGGCGCCGTGTTCGGGTGGATCGAACAAATCACTCCGCGGCATGGCGAGCTTGTCATTGTCGGAATCCGCCAGGATCGAGGCCACATCGTCACCATTGACGCCCTTGTGCATTCGCTCGTTCACCAGCATGCAAGGCGCATGATCGCACGCCGCCAAGCATTCTTCAGTCATCAAAGTGTACCGGCCGTCGGCTGTCGTGCCGTGCTCATCAACGCCGAGCTGCGTCTTGAGCGTCTCAAGCACTTCCTTCCCGCCCATCAACTCGCAGGACAGCGAGCGGCAAACGAGGATCGTCTTCCGGCCTCTGGGATGAGAAGAAAAGTGCGTGTAGAAGCTGACCACATCCATGACATCCGACGGATGGATCTCCAAAAGTTCCGCCACTTCCTTCATGGCCTGATAATTCACGTGGCCGTGTTCGTGCTGTACGATGTGCAATGCGGGCAGCAGCACCGCACGCTTGGTCTCGTAGCGCGGAAAAAAGGAGCGGATCTTCTCGCAAAGCGCCTCGCTCAAAAGCGGCGGAGCGTTTGGATCGATCACCGGCTGATTTCTGTCGATCGTCTTCCAGGCCATTTCAGTCTTGCTGTCCCTGCTTTCTCTGTTCGGATTCCGCGCCCGGCAGAAGCGGCTCAATCTGAGCCGCCAACTCCTTGAGAACGTCCCTCAGTTGCGTAATCACCGGCAGCAGAGTCTCGTTGAGCTTGCGCTCCATGTAGGCCAGCGTCTCATCCTGGCGTTTTTCCTCGCTCCAGCCTGCTTGTTGGTGTGCGAGATTGCGGAACACCGCAACATCGCGTGCCACGAACGCTTTCGCGTTGCGCAAGCGCTCCTCGAACAGGATGATCGGTGCCAGCGGAACCTGCAGTACCAATCCGATTTTCCGGCTGTGCAGTTCGCTCTGCATGTTCTCGCGATTGGCATGCTCGATCAACGCCGAAGTTGAAATCACGACCGACCAAGCCACCGCGTCACTGACGTTGCTTTCAAAACCGAGCATCCGCGTCAGATCCAGGCGACCTAGGGAAACCGGCGTCATAAGCAATTCCATCTCAGCCTGGGTACCCCGATCAGCCATGGTCTGGCGAATCCTGGCGTATTGCGCTTCGAGTTGCGCGTCGGTCAATGCTTGATTACGGGCGGAGGCCGACCTGTTGAGCATGAGTTTCGTGTACGTCTGGTGGTCCGCAATAATCGGCTCCTCGTCAACGTCGTTGACCAGCAGCAGGCCCTTGACCAGTCGCCCGTCGGTGCGTGTCTGAAACTCGCGGTTGACCCGCGCCGCGATTTCATCCACTTGACCCGCAGTAGCAGCATTCCCAGCGTAAATGTAGGCATTGGGCGTATTGAACAACTTGCGATTCTTCCACTCGACAGGCCAACCGGCGGGCGGATCGAGCAATTTCACCGGGGCGCAGGCTAATTGACCTCCGCACAGGACGGCGCCGAGCAGTGCCAGGAATACCAACCGCGTTGGCGCGATCGCGCAGGCTAAAGCCTGCGGCTCCTTGAATGCTCCCGCAACGCGAGGTGTTCCAAACCGTCGGACCTGAAACCCGAATCGTCTGTTGTTCTTTTCTCTTTTCACTTTTCCTTTCACTCAGCGGTCCAATTCCGCGGCAATGATATTCAACGAACCCATAATCGCCACCACGTCGGAAATCTGATGGCCGACGGTCAGCTTCTCCATAGCCTGATAGTTGATGAAGCTCGGCGGCCGGCACCGCACCCGATACGGAAAGCGATCGCCGTCGCTGACCAAGTAAAAGCCGAGTTCGCCGTTGGCCGTCTCGTTGCAGCCATAAACTTCACCAATCGGCGGCGTCCAGCCGCGATTAGTCATAATCTGTTCAAAATGGTGTATCAAGCCTTCGATGCTGAAGTGCACTTCGTCTATGCTTGGCAGCGTCATTTTGTCATCGGGCAGGACGTTGATCGGACCCGGCGGAATGTTGTCCAGCAGTTGCTCCACAATGTACGCCGCCTGCTTTATTTCTTCCAGCCGCACGCGGTAGCGAGCGTAAACGTCGCCCATGTCGCTGATGGCTACTTTGAAGTCCACGGGCGAACTGCCGCAGCCGTCCCAGTTCTCAGCGTAGCATAGATACGGCTCGTCTTTTCGCAAGTCCCGGCGCACGCCGGCCGAGCGCGCCAGCGGCCCGGTCCAGCCCCAGGCAACGGCGTCCTCCTCCAAGGCATAGCCGATTCCGCGAGTGCGTTCCAGAAAGATGCGGTTGCGATTGAGCAGCCTTTCGAGGTCGTTGATGGTCTTGGGCAGTTGTTTCAGGAACGCCTTGATCTTGTCCGTCCAGCCGTCGGGCATGTCCTGTGTCAGACCGCCGACGCGCGTGTAACTCGTCGTAAAGCGGGCCCCGCAAATGTCCTCGAAAATATCGTAGATCAATTCGCGATCGTTGAACCCATACAAGAACGCCGTGAGCGCCCCAAGATCCAGTGCAGCCGCTCCCACACAGAGCAAGTGATCCTGAATCCGGGCCAGTTCCGCGATGATCGTCCGAAGGACTTTGCACCGCGGCGTAATTTCGATGCCGAACAGCTTCTCGCAAGTGTGGTGCCAAACAATGTTGTTGGCCATCGGGCTGATATAATTCATGCGGTCCGTCACCACGACATACTGGTTGTAGTCCAAGTGCTCGCCGAGCTTCTCGAAGCCGCTGTGCAAATACCCAATGTGCGGCGTGCAGCCGATGACCGTCTCGCCGTCCAGCTCCAGCACCAGGCGCAGCGTCGTATGCGTCGCCGGATGCTGCGGACCAAAGTTCAGCGTCCAAAGATCGTCGCCAAACTCATCAGGAACGAGCTTTGCAGGCTCGAAACTAGTTTGTGCTTGCGTCATTTCCGTTCTCAGCTATGACCGCCACTCGCGCCACCGTCAGGCACTTCCGCGAACAACGACGTCATAATCTTCGCGCTCGCCGCGGCCTCGGAGCGGGTAGTCTTTTCGCAATGGGTGGGCTTCGAAACCGTCCCACGTCAGAATGCGCCGCAAGTCCGGGTGGTCGGTAAAGACGACACCGAACATGTCAAAAACTTCCCGCTCCATCCAGTCTGCTCCAGTCCAAATAGATGTTGCCGAAGGCACCGCAGGATCGGGGTCGTTGACAAAGCATTTGATCCACAATCGATGGCCCAGACTGATCGAGAGCAGCGAGTAGGTTACGCCATATCGATCAGAGGCTTTGGGAAAGTTCAAGTAATCAATACAAGTCAAGTCGCAAAGCTGCTCGAATCGGCAGCGCGAGTCGTCACGAAGAAACCGCAGAACCTCAAGAAGGTTCGCTGGGGGCACGCGAACGCACAACTGCACGCCGGACTCATCGCCTCGGTCCAGCAACGGTGCGGGTGCAAACTCGATGTCTGGAAAACGTGCTTGGAGATGCTCGATCATGAGCTTGCCTCTACGCCAAGGTTTGAAACGTACCCTAGGCGTCGCCTCCGTCAACGGTGACATTGTAGGTCGGCTCGGCGACCATGCGCAGGCCGTCGCCGCGTTCCCAACTTGGCTTGGAGCCGTCCTTCTCGACCATGCGCTGGATGGCCATCACGCCCTCGATGACTTGCTCCGGACGCGGCGGGCAGCCGGGAATGTACACGTCGACCGGCAAAAACTGATCTATGCCCTGAACCACGGCGTAAGTGTCAAACACGCCGCCCGTGCTGGCGCAGGCGCCCATGCTGATGACCCACTTGGGCTCGCACATTTGTTGGTAGATGCGCTGCAGTACAGGCATCATCTTGATGGCCACCCGGCCCGCACAAATGAGCAAATCAGCCTGCCGGGGACTGAATCGAACAGCTTCGGCGCCGAAGCGCGCAATGTCATAACGTGAGGCGGCCGTCGACATGAACTCGATCCCGCAGCAGGCCGTCGCAAAAGGCAGCGGCCACAGCGAGTACTTCAGGCACCAATGGACGCCCTTCTCAAGAATGAAGCCGACCACCGAATCCAGACGCGTGGTCAGGACATCATCCTTCGTCATTTGATAAGGCGCGACAACATGCTTATCATGCATCGTACAGATACCCGACTTTCCGCGCTCGTCTACTCGCTACTCGCTACTCGCTACTTTCTGCCCACCTAACTCCATCGAAACACGCCCTTGCGCCAAGCATAGAGATATCCTACTAATAGGATCGCCAGAAAGAGCCCCACCTCCGCCAGCAGAAAACCCTTGCCGAAGCCCTGTTCTACCATTGCGGCAACGGCGGGGTCGTTCGGATTGGTGGCAGCTTTGTAGAACAGCGGCGCCCAAGGCCAGAGAAACACAATTTCCACGTCGAAGAGCAGGAACAGCATGGCCACGATGTAGAACTTAACGTTGAAACGGCGGCGGGCGTCCCCGATGACCGGCATGCCCGATTCGTAGGGACTGTCCTTAACCGGACCCTCGCGGCGGGGGCCTACCCAGTGGCTAAGCAGAACCATGCCCACAGCGCTCACAATCGTCAGCAAGAGCAAGAGGCCGATCGGCGCATAGGAAGATACTGAAGAATCAGCCAGTAAGGTCACTGCCATGCGCAACAATCTCCCGAACCACCCCGACAAATGGGGCGCCGCCTCGATGCGACCCTGCTGAAGCCCAAGCGTTTGTGGAATATAGGGCGATTGGCAGCACAGTCAAGAGAAATAATTCACAATGTGTTCACAACGTTTTGGAAACACAAGAGATAGGATCACTCGCGTCGGCACTTACTTTCGCTGATTGTCAAGGCGCGCCGCACTCGCGGACAACACCCGCTAAGCAGGTAATGTGATCCGGAGAAACGCCACAACATCCGCCGATGATGTCTGCACCCGCAGCCACCAGCGACGGCGCTTTGGATGCGAAGTCCTGCGGCGTCTCGACATAGACGATCTTGTCGTCGTGCAACTCGCGCTGTCCGGCATCTGGAAAGACGGCGATCGGCAATTGCGTGGCTTGACGCATGAGGCGTACGATGAGCACGGATTCATCGACGGCTGCTCCGCAGTCACATCCCACGAGATCAGCGCCCTCATCCACGAGTCGCCGGGTGACTTCTTCGCAGCCCTGTCCCATGACGGTCTCCGCCTGCTCCACACCGCTGCCGTAAGTCATGGAAACGCCGACTTTCAGCTTGCAGGACTCTCTGGCTGCCCTGAGGCACAGAACCGCTTCTTCCACGTCGGTGATCGACTGAATCAAGATCGCGTCGGGCCTGGCTTCGACAATCCGCCCGATCCTTTGTTTGCATTCGTCGAGCAGTTCATCCGCGGTGATCTCCTGCATGGCCAGTATCTTCGCCGACGGTCCGACGACGCCGCACACGAATCCCGTCGCGGGAACGATGTCCCTGCACAGCTTGACGCCTTCAGCGGACCACGCCCGGAGAATCTGCGACCCCGCTTTGAGAAAAAGCTGCTTCCCAGCCTGATAGAGCGCGGGGTTCTCGATGGGCGTACGATCATCGGTCTCCGGCAGCGGGCTGTCCGCCACCAAAACGATCCCCGTGCTATCGGACCAATTCCATGCCAAAATAGAGCTCGCGACGGTGACCTATGTGCTGAAATCCTGCGAAGCGGACTTGTTGCGGAATCGAGCAAAGCCGCCACGAAGCCGGGTCTGCCGCCCCCCAGCGAGAGACGGATCCTTATCGGAGCCAACGGCTCACAATATCGAGACGCAGTTTCCGCTTCAAGCCGCACACGGGTACTACCGATAGCCTACGTAGAGTCGAATCCTGAAACTTATACTGTAGGGACTACCGCGGCCACATCAACAACGGTTTCTAGTATACGAGAGGACGATCGAATGAACATTACTTTGAGCAATCGGCGGCAGGGCTTTTCGCTTGTCGAATTGGTTATCGTGATCGTGATCATCGGGATCATCGCCGCCATAGCCGTGCCGCGCTTCAGCACGGCCACGTCCAACGCCAACGCGAAACAAGCAAAGGCCGGCGCGGTCATCCTCCAGAACGCAGTCGATCTGTTCCTCGCAGAGCACGCACCCGGTGCCCTCGCTGCCACGGGCGCGGGCATCGTCACGCAACTCACGGCCGGCAGCCTATCGGATGGGACCGCAGGAACCGATTTCGGCCCATACCTCAGAGCCATGCCC
>JACZTW010000312.1 GCA_022573485.1 Planctomycetota bacterium | reverse complement strand
TTCCATTCGCCGGTGTCCCTGGCGCTCGCCAAGGGTGATGTCGTTGATGCGAGTACGATCGAATGCCCGCGCTGCAAGACCATCGCCGAAAAGGGCAAGGGCGAGTGCACCGGCTGCAAGGTGGGCATGGTCGCCAGCCTGATGTTCAAAGACAAGGAAGATTTCAAGTTCGCCAAGAAAGCGGATACGATCCTCGCCAAGGCCGTCAAGACGGCCGCGAAGTGCGAAGGCTGTGCCGTCGCCATGGTCAGCGATGGTACCTGTGATGGTTGCAAGGTCTCCTTCAAGGATGGCAAGAAAGTAACGGAGTCCAGAGGCACGAAGAAGGGCTCGGGCTAATAGCCCCGACGAAATTCTGTTCCTTTCCCCACGGGGCAGCAGCGCGAAAACGCGCCGCTGCCCTTTGGTGTTGCGCAAGATTGAGATCGTAGCCCGATTTCGCTACCCTAGTAGGGCAAATACGAGGCGAGGGTACACATGCGCGATCGACTGCGAGTCAACGAGATTTACAGGAGCATCCAGGGCGAGTCTTCCTGGGCGGGGTTGCCGTGTGTCTTTGTGCGGCTGACCGGCTGCCACCTCCGCTGCCATTACTGCGACACGGAGTATGCCTTTCACGAAGGTCGGTGGATGACGCTGGCGGAGATTCTCGCCCGTGTCTCTGAATATGAGGTACCCCTGGTCGAGATCACCGGCGGCGAGCCGCTGTTGCAGCCGGCCTGCGGAGAACTTGCCCGGCGGCTGCTCGATCTCGGCCTGACCGTGTTGTGCGAGACTTCGGGCGCTCTGCCGATCGATCGCCTTCCGCCCGAGGTGATCAAGATCATGGATTTGAAGTGCCCGTCGTCCGGCGAGGTCGAACGCAACGATTGGTCCAACATCGATCGGCTCGGGCCGCGCGATGAAGTCAAGTTCGTGATCGGCGATCGCGTCGATTTCGATTGGGCAGCCGAAGTGATCAAGCGCTACGATCTGGCGAAGCGATGCAGCGTGCTGATGTCGCCGGTGTTCGGCGAAATCGAGCCTCCGCAACTTGTGGAGTGGGTTCTTTCGGAGCAGTTGCCCGTGCGGTTTCAGCTTCAAATGCACAAGTTCATTTGGTCCCCGGCGGAGATCGGCGTGTAGCATGAAAGCGGCGATCGTCTTACTTTCGGGCGGCCTGGATTCCGCCACCGTCGGCGCGATGGCAAGGGAACAAGGGTTTGCCCTGCACACCCTGAGCTTCGACTATGGCCAACGCCACGTGTACGAGCTGACGGCTGCCCGGCGGATCGCCGATGCGCTTGAGGTACACGAACATGTGCTGCAAACGATCGATTTGCGTGCCTTCGGCGGGTCGGCGCTCACCGCCGACATCGACGTTCCAAAGGACCGTTCGGACATCGGTGGCACCGAGATTCCCGTCACCTATGTGCCGGCCCGTAACACGATCTTCCTGTCTTTCGCGCTGGCCTTTGCCGAAACACGCGGGGCCGATGACATTTTCATCGGCGTCAACGCGCTGGACTATTCCGGCTACCCGGACTGCCGGCCTGAGTACCTCGCCAAGTTCCAGGAACTCGCCCGGCTGGCCACTCGGGCCGGGGTCGAGGGGCGGGCCATCGCGATCCACGCCCCGCTGATCGAGATGAGCAAGGCGGAGATCATTCGGACGGGAATCCGGCTGGGCGTGGATTACAGCCAGACCACCAGTTGCTATGATCCGGACACGCGTGGATTGGCGTGTGGCCGATGTGATAGCTGCGTGCTTCGCATGAAGGGCTTCGCCGACGCCGACGTCGCGGATCCCACGCGCTACCAGCGGGACGCATCTCCGCTGGCAAGTGTTGAAATCGCAGCTCGGGAAAGCACATGATTGTTTCAACCGCTACAACGACGGATTCGACTGCGAAGGCGCCTGCTGCCACAGCCGGCACGGTCCGGCTGATCAAGACATTCACGTTCGAGGCGGCGCACCGGCTGCCGCACATGCCGCCGGACAACAAGTGCTACCGCCTGCATGGCCACAGCTTCAAAGTGGATTTGGTCTGCGCGGGACGCCCCGATCCGCACACGGGTGTTTTGATCGATTTCGCAGAAATCAAGCGCGCCTTTGAGCCATTTTACGACCTGCTGGACCACCATTACTTGAACGAAGTTGCGGGGTTGGAGAACCCGACGGCGGAGAACATCGCCATTTGGATCTGGAGCAAGGTCCGACCGCTGATCCCGACACTCGCCGAAGTCCGTGTTCACGAGACCTGCACATCCGCCTGCGAATACCGAGGATCGGGCGTGTGATTACGTGAGTAAGTGAGTAGGTAAGTAGGTGCGTGCGAGTGAGTGTATCGTTTAGCGGCGACCCGCAGGGGAGCGCGGGGGAATTGCGGAATGCGGATTTCGGATTGTGGAATCCGAAGCAGAGATCGGTTTCAGTAGAACATCACGCGTTGCAGAACCAGGTTGATCACAATGCCGGATCCGGCCGTTCTTGAAACTTTCGACAATCCGTATCCCGATCGCGAATACGAGATCGAGATTGACTGCCCGGAATTCACCAGCGTGTGTCCCAAGACGGGCCAGCCCGATTTCGGCGCCATCAACATCACCTACATCGCCGACCGCTCGTGCATCGAACTCAAGAGCCTCAAGCTCTACCTGCAGGGCTATCGCAACGAGGGCATCTTCTACGAGGCCGTCACCAACAAGATCCTGGACGACCTCGTCAAGGCCTGTGCCCCTCGGCAAATGACCCTCACCAGCCAGTGGACCCCCCGAGGCGGAATCAGCACCACGATCACATGCCAATACCCAGATGACTAAGACGGATTGTGGGGCCAAGGAGCCGCAGGCTTCAGCCTGCGCGACCGCCGCACTTCGATGAATTGCGGAGACGCATCAGGCGCCCGGTATCGCGGCGACGGCATCTTTCTTCAGCGCCATCATTCGCAAGCTGGCCAGGGCCGCCTGGGGGTTGTTCAGTTGGCCGACCAGCCACTTCTTGAGCGTCATGTGATAGAGGCGATATTGATTGGCGAGGTGGAATTCGACCACTTGGAGGGCCTTGCGAATGGTCGCGGAGGTCAGACGATTCGTACCCTCGCGGTGGGCGGTTGCTCGGGCGAAAAACAACACCGCGTTGAAGTCCAGAATGTGCTGGTGCATACCGGCAACGAGAGAGAGGTTCTTCGACAGGGCGGTGCGCTGCCAGAAGCGCGAGCGAAAGTAGCGCAGCAGCAATGCGGTCGAATCGTCTTCCAGCCGATCGCCGACGTCGTGGCGCATCACGTCGCGAACACTGATGTTGCACTCCAAAAGCCGCGAGGCATAGGCGCCGTTTTGCGTCGCCAGCGACATCAATCGCGGGATCAAGAGCAGCCGCTGGCTAAAACCCATCGATTCCATCGAGCCGTTCGGAACGGTATCGGGATACAACGTCGCCGTGAACAGCATCTTGGCCGACGTCGGGATGTCCGGCACTCTGTTAAATTTATGGATCGGCGGAATGTCGGGCATGTCCGGCAGCGGCTGATCCGCACGGAGCATTTCAAGCATCGCAGTTGCGTTGTCGCCGCTTTCTGACTGCTTGTTCTTTCCGACCCACATGAGCGTAGCAAGCAATTCCGCGAATCGCTGCCACAAATCGCCTTCGTGATC
>JACZTW010000311.1 GCA_022573485.1 Planctomycetota bacterium | reverse complement strand
CAAAGGGAAGTGTTGCTCCCAATCCTTGAGGCATCATCCAGCCCCATCGCCAGCGGAAGAGGACCAGCTGTCTTGCTCATCTCCAGGAACTTCCAGGAACGAGCGATCATCTCGTCTATGCTACAAGCGCATGAGTACACAGTAGTTAAGGCGGAGAGTCTCGAACGTGGGACTGCACACCTCGAAACATCGAAACAGCACGTGGGCCTAATCATCATCAGCAGAGACGGCATGCCCACCCGCAGCCTTGATCGCCTGAAAACTGTCTGCGACAATTGCAGTACGGCGGGCGTGATAGTCATCGTGGATGATGGCGAGGGTGAATCCGCTAAACCGTTCGCTGAGGACGCGATGCTTCTTCACAGACCATTCTTAATGTCCGATCTCGCGCCGCTTGCGTCTTTCATCCTGCAGGGCAAGCCGCGGACGACGGAGGACGCGAAATGAGCAAACCCATCTCGATCCTGCTCGCCGACGATCACGAACTGATCGGGAAGATGTTGAGTAGCTTGATCGAAGCCGAGGAGGACATGCAGGTCGTCGGCTCACTGAACAACAGCGAAGATGCCATCCAGGAGGCCATCCGACTCGCGCCTGATGTCTGTGTACTGGACATCGACATGCCCGGCCCAAGTTGCTTCGAAGCCGCGCGTACCATCACGACGCGCTCTCCGAACACGAAGATCATCTTCCTGAGCGCGTTCGTGCAGGATCGCTATGTCCAGCAAGCGCTCGACGTCGGCGCGGCCGGCTATGTCAACAAGAAGGAATCCCCTCAGACTGTTCTGAAGGCCATACGCACTGCTGCGGCCGGCGATGCCTATTTCTCCGCGGACGTACAAGAGCTAATTGCCATTGATTCGAGCGGCGCCAGACTGGTTCACACGAAGCCGACGCCCTTCTCCAAACTCACGCCGCGCGAACTCGAAGTGCTCCAACATATCGCCATGGGTCTCTCGAAAAAGGAAGTCGCCAAGAAACTGCACATCAGCGCCAACACCGTGGACAACCACACGAATCACTTGATGACCAAGCTGAACATCCACGACCGCGTCGGCCTAACACGGCTGGCCATCCGCGAGGGGCTGGTCAGCGCCTAACCCGGATTTCTCGCCACAAAGGCACCAAGACACGAAGATCGGTGATCGAAGTGCCCGCCGCTACCCTATTTGCCAATCACGCATTGCGGATTGCAGATTTCGGATTGCAGAATCCAAACGGAACCTCCACGGCACGCTCCGCTGTTCGCCATTACCTGTTCCCTTCTTCCTCTTCACTCTTCACTCTCCTGTCTTTGTGGCAAAACCGCCGTGAGAAATGCGGCCTAATCGTCCGCCGGGCTTGCGAAGTGGAAGACTTCGGGCTGCGCGAGCGCGACATAATCCTCCGTCAACATGATGATCGAATCCGTCAGCGAGCCGGCATTGAACGCAATGCGCTCATTCCGCGTGATGGACTCATCGACGTATAACTTGAATGGCAGGATCGGCTCGCCGAAGGGCGGCACGCTGCCCGGCACCAGCCCGGTCAGCTCAGCGAGCTCTTGCTTGTTGGCGAAACGCGACGTCCGCACGCCGAAATACTTGCGTATCGCGTTGGAGTGGAGCTTCAGAATCGCGCTGAGTACGAAGAGCTTGAACTCGTCGCCAACTTTCAGCAACAGAGCTTTGCCGCCGATGCGGATGCTCTCGCCGCGCGCCGCGGCGGACTCCTCGGAGGTGAAGGTTGGTGGGTGATGAACTTCCCGGTACGCGACGCCACGCTCATCGAGCATCTTTCGAATTGACTGCAACACTTGCTCACTCATCCGATCCACCTTTCGCCATTCAGCGATGTAACCCACCCGTGGCTTGCCGATTAGCAGCAGCGCGTAGCGGCCGACCCCCGTGTCGGCCGTTGCTCCGATCCCGCGCGACGGCCGGCAGGGGCGCCGGCCGCCACTTTTGCCAAATGCGAGTCCCGGCGGAACGATGGACTTCAAATCCCCGCGCCGTGCGTAAACTCATGAACGGGTGGCACGTATTCTCGAACGCGATCGTCGGTGAGCGAGTAAGTGCCCATGACCAGCAGCGGCGGGGAATAAATGTGCAGCGTAACCAGATCCTGCCCGGCCGGTTGCAGGTTGGAGACTTGGTGAATGTCGCTGTCGAACGAGGCGCATACATGACCCTCACCCAGCTCGGAGGTTCGCGTTGGGAAGATCAGGCCGCCGCTGTTCCGCTCGAAGACCGTTTCCGACAGGGCGCCTGCAAGCACAAGCACACCGCAGGCGGAGCCGCGATGATCGTGAATCGGGCTGCGCTGGCCGCTGTGCCAGCACAAGATCAAGGCCTGATATCCCGGCCCCACGTGCATCAAGTTGCGCTGGTAAGTCTCCTCGCTGAAACACGCGAACTCCTGAACATCATCCAGACAAAGGTTCGACTCGGTCAGTTCGGCGATGAGTTCATCCAGCGGAATGGATTCCGGATGACGATCGAACTGAGACAGCAGATTGGATAGGGTTATCGACACGGCAAGCCTTCTACGTTGGGGTTAGGGCAGCGTCGCTTCAAACACGATCAGACGCTCGTAGTATGTGCCATCCTGAATCGTATAGCAACCGGGAAGCGCCGCCATTTCCTTGATGTATAAAGGATCTTCAAAGTAGTAATCGCGGAAAGGACCCGAAGTTTCGCCACGATCCGCACGCTCATGCCGTTCTGCTCCATGAAGTCGATGGACTTCGGAATGTCCGCCATGCTCGAATGCACGAAAATCAACCGTCCGCGGGGGCGGATCAGCTTGTGTGCGTCAAGAATGAGCGTATCGACGAAGTATCGCCGGTAGCGCTTGCCGCTCTTGGCGAACGGCGGGTTGGTGACCAGTGCGTCGAAGGGCCCGCCGTCCGCCCGGGTCCAGTCCGCCAGGACGTACTCCGTCGGGCAGGTCACGTCGTGCTTGGCGAGGTTGTGGCGGGCGTTGTCCAGGATGGGCTGCTCGAGATCAGTGAGCGTCATCTTCGCGGCACCCTGTCGGGCGATGATGATGGCATGAATCCCGCAGCCGGTGCCCAGTTCGAGGACGTGCTCGCCGCTGAAATCCATCCCCGCCAGCATGTTGCCCAGATGAATGCCGTGCGGCGTGGGATTCCAGACGCCCGCCGGCACATCCAGATTTAACGAATAGTCGCCCAGTTGAGTCTCGAGCGTGACCGGATACAGGTTGTCGCCGCGTCGCCGTTCGGGCGTTTCCATATTCAATGACTCACTCAAAGGGAATCGACGGCCACAGTCGGCAACGGATAGCGAGTGAGGAAAATGATACGCATTGGGCGGTCAGTTTCAAGCGGGTCGGATGCGATTCTGCCCAGCTTTTTGGCCGCTTTTGGACCTCGATTACGTTTATGAGTGTACAGCGGGTCTCGCCGCGCCGTACGGTGTAGAATTTGGAGGAGTGCCTCGCCGGCGTGCGCCCCGATCAGAGCCCCAAGCGCCAGCGCGGGGTCGAAGGCATGAGATGTTTCGCAAGATCATGATAACTGGCTCGTTGGTTGGCCTGCTCCTATGCGTTGGACTTTGGGGCGCGAGTTTCCTGTGGTGGTTTCAATGTGTGCCGACAGAGAGTGGCCCAATAATTGCGCTCGGGGCGGGGCTGGTTCTGCTGA
>JACZTW010000058.1 GCA_022573485.1 Planctomycetota bacterium | reverse complement strand
CGACGAGAACCTGATGACCATGGACGTGACCTCGGGGCGCACCTGGATGGCGGAGATCTGTCGTCTGTGGATCGAGGAGGGGCTGCAACCGTCGTGCATCCGCGACGGGATTCCCCACGATGACAGCTGCCGCGGGGTGCACTGGTCGGGGACATCTCACGCCACGCTGTGCAATCCGCAGATCCTCAAGACCATGCGCCAGGCCGTCATGGACCAGGCCTATGTTGTGACCCCTCATGCGCTGCTGGAGATGCGCGAGGACCATTTGGACGTGGTGGATATTGAATCTGCGATCCTGACGGGTACAATAGAACGTGTCTTTGAGGATGATCCGCGGGGCCGACGCTACGAGGTTGTGGGGACAGCGTGTGATCTTTCGACCCCGGTGGGTGTCGTGGCAAGATTCGCCGGCCCGCTATTGATCATCACAGTCTACGAGAAACGCTCATGAGCCTGTACGATTTTGCCTGTGAGTATTGCGAGGGCGTAGTGCGGGAACGCATCGTGGAGCGGGAACCGATCAGCCACCATCGTGGGATCGTGGTTTTGGAGAATGTTCCCGTCGGCCTGTGTGACCGTTGCGGTGCTCGTTACTACGCTGCGCCGGTCCTCAAACGAGTTGAATCCATCCTGGCGAAGCCCAAGCCTCCTGCCCGGACCATCGAAGTTCCCGTGGAAGCGTATTAGCGGCTGAGCGAGAGGCTGCGCGCAGATGCCTCACTGAACGAGTTGGGAAGCTGCCGAGCCGGGCCAGGGCTACGACGCCCAAGCCGCCGAGTGGCGGGCCAAGCTGCCGGCGGACGACAAAGCCCCGGAGCCGACGCCATAGCACTGATCGCCTCCGGCCCGAATCGTGATAGATCACCTGTCAAGTAATGAAGATGGACAGAGCACCGGGCGCCCGTGGTACGCGCTTCGGAAGAAGGGAACAGGGAACAGGGAAGAGGGAGTGCGGATTTCGGATTGCGGAATGGGGGACGGATCACGAGTCACGAGTCACCAGTTACCATAAAGCTCATTGGCCGAACAAAGCCATTTCGTCGCAAGATCAAGGCGGCGAAGGTGAAACGTGGGCTTGTGCCGCGTCTGGCGTATGGGCGAGCGCAGCTTGGTGTGCGAGAGACGGGACATCGACGTCCAGCGCCAAACGAACCCACGGCCTGGCCAAACACAGGCCCCGCAACACGTTGCGAGTGGCGGCAGGTCGGGCGAAGAGGGGCTTGGCGCAGGCGTGTATCGGATATGATCGGCGGCGCTGTCAATCGAGGGTGAACTCTTGTCGGACGCACCAGAAACGCTCGTGGCTTACGGGCCGGCTCATGTGACGGCGCTGGCGGTCATCGCGGCTGCTGCTGTGGTCGCGGCGGGCGTGGTTGGCGCGCGGCACCGCGCGGCGGGGAGCAGAGTAGTGCGCCGCGTCTGCCGGACGCTGGCGGCCGTGTTGCTGGTGAATATGATCTTCGAGCAATGTTACAGGGCGGGGACGGGCCGCTGGTCGCTGGCGGAATCGCTGCCGCTGCACTTGTGCGATCTGTCGGTGTTCGCAGCCATCGCGGCGCTGGTGCTCGCAACACGGGCGAAAGTACTTGCCCATGCCACCCAACCCGCTGCCACGCAGTCCGGGGGACGCGCGGCGTTCGACGTGGTCTACTATTGGGGTTTGGCGGGCGCGACGCAGGCGCTGCTCACGCCGAGCGTCGATCAGGGCTTTCCCGGGCCGCTGTTCTTCACTTACTTCACGGCTCACGGCAGCATCGTCGTTGCGGTGCTGGTCTTGATCTTCGGCCTGCGGCTTCGGCCTCGGCGTGGGTCGGCCGTCCGGGTGTGGCTGCTGACCAACGTGGTGGCTGTGCCGGTGCTGGCGTGTGATTGGCTGGTCGGGGCGAACTACATGTACCTTTGCGGTCCGGCGGAGACGCCCAGCGTGCTGGACTACCTCGGGGACTGGCCGTGGCCCTTTCTGCTGAGCCTGAACTTGCTGGTGGCCGCGTGTATCGCGCTGTGTTACGCGCCGTGGTTGTGGATCGACAGGCGACGCAGGACTCGAGGGGAAGCCCGCTAATTGGCTGTCACGGCGCCTTCGTGCGATTGGTGCTCCGGCCGGCTGTCGGACGGCGCGTCGAGGATCTCGCGAAGCGCGTCGATCACGCGGGGGTTAAACTGGGTGCCGGCGTCGTCTTGGAGGTGGGTGAGCGCCTGCACGCGCGATCGGCCGGGGCTGTAAGGTCGATCCGAGGTCATGGCGTCGTAGGCGTCACAGACGGCGATGATGTCGATTCCAGTGCGGCGCTGCTCGTTGCCTTTGGCGACCAGGCTGTTGTTGGCGGCATACCAGCGATGGTGGTATTGCACGAGATAGGATTCGTTCTCGAGCAGCTTGGTCTGCTGGAGAATGTCGGCGCCGATGGAGCAGTGCAGATCGAGGTAAGCCCATTCCTGCTGAGTCAGTTCGGCGGGCTTGTCCAGGATGGCGGTGGGCACGGCGACCTTGCCGACATCGTGAAGCAACGCCGCCCGTGTGATGGTGCGGACGGCCCCGGCGGACATTCCGAGATGGCCTGCGACACGCTGCGCCAGACAGCCGACGCGAAAAGAGTGCTCGTAGGTCGGACGGTGGTAACGGCCGAGCCGATCCATGAGGCTCAGCGTCTGGTCCGCCACGCGCCCCAAACTCATGACTTCATCGTCACGCGGAGCCGGCGACAGCGTTGGGTGTGTTTTGTACTTCACGAATATGGCCTCGATCCGTCCGCCCTGCCTCGCGCGACATGGGCGCGGGCAGCGGGGTTCGTTCAAATGCGGTACTGTTTCCAGTGCCAGCATCGACTCGTCGCGGGTTCGACTTCACTTCGCAGACGTGCAAATCGCGCCTTTAGTCCGTTTCCCCCATGCAGTTACAACCACGTCCGAGAAAGGCCGAAACGCCCATCAGCGGGGCGGGATGCGAGATTGGCAATGTGTCTTCTGATGGATGAGAGCGTGAGAACGGACCGTCCGAATCGGTACGCACTGCGGGATGGAGTGTCAACTCGTGAGCAGGTTCAGAATCTGGATGGCGTTGAGGGCGGCGCCTTTGCGGAGTTGGTCGCCGCAGACAAACAGGGCGATGCTGCAACCGCTGGGGTCGCTGCGATCCTGCCGAATGCGGCCGACGAGGACTTCGTCCTGTCCGGCGGCGTCGATGGACATGGGGAAGCAGTTTCCGGCTCGATCATCCACCACACGCACGCCCGGTGCGGCTTCGAGAATGTCGCGGACTTTCTGCGCGCGGATCGGTTGGTCGAAGGTCAGGTTGATGCTCTCGCTGTGTGCCCGCAGTACGGGCACGCGCACGCAGGTGGCGGTGATGCGGATGGTGTTATCGTGGAACATCTTGTGCGTTTCGTTGACCATCTTTCGCTCTTCGGTGTTGTAGCCGGATTCGTCGATCGGCGAATCGTGAGAGAAGACGTTGAACGCCGACTGATGCGGCAATACTTTGGGTTCGACGGGTTGGCCGTCGAGCACTCGTCGGGTCTGGTCGCGGAGTTCCTGCATGGCGGCTGCGCCGGCACCGCTGACGGCTTGGTAGGTGCTGACGATGATTCGCCGCACGGGGTTGACGCGGTGCATCGGCCAGACGGCGACGGCCATGATGATGGTCGAGCAGTTAGGATTGGCGATCAGGCCGTGGTGCTGGTGGGCGTCCTGCGGGTTGACTTCGGGGATCACCAGAGGCACGTCGGAGTCCATGCGAAAAGCCGACGAATTGTCAATGACGACCGTCCCATTGGCGGCAGCGGGTTTGGCGAATGCTCGGGTCGTCTCCGCGCCGGCTGAGAACAGGGCGAAATCGACCCCCGCCAAGGCATCTTTGGTGAGTTCGCGGACGGTCAGATCGGTTCCCGCATACGGCACGCGCGTGCCAGCCGATCGGGCGGATGCCAGCAGGCGCAGGCAGTCAGCGGGCACCCGCCGCTGGGCGAGAATCGAGCACATTTCCTGACCGACGGCGCCCGTCGCGCCGACTACTGCAATCTGCATTTGAAGGCCCCCTCGAAACCGACGTTCGCCCGCAGGATACACCTTAGTGACACCTCCGGCCAGGGTCAATCAACAGCTCGGCGAACCCGGTCAGCATCGCCACAATTCTTTAGCCGCGAACACCTTGACGACGGAGCGCGGCGATTGCTAGACTACCGGGCCTTCAGCGCCGCGAACCAGTTCCGCGGCGCCTGGGAACAACAAGGTGAGCCCGCCAGACCTCGGGTATCACCGAGAAGGAATCTCCCGCCGGTGGCTGGCAAGAAGCCCGATCGCAATGCACCGAGCAAGTTTCGCCTGGCCGGCATGGGCCTGGAGCTGGCCGGTGCCGTCATCGGTGGCTGCGCGATCGGCTGGTATATCGACCGGAAATTTGAAACTCGCTACGGGCTGATGACCGGCGCTCTGATCGGCATCGTCGGCGGCATGTACAACCTGCTCAAGCAGGCTCTCAAGACGATCAAAGATGAACAGAAGCGTATCGATGAGTCCAAAGACGCTGTGGACGGCGATCACTGATCTGCCCGCGACCGTGAACGGGCGCGTTTTGAAGATCGGCTTGCTGTGCCTGGTTGTGGCGGTTCTTCTGGCGGCCAGCATGGGCGCCGTGACGTATCGTTTCGCCGGTACCGCGGGCTTGGCGGCGATGGGCGCGGCGTTGCTCATCAGTTTGATCAGCAACGTGGCAGGTGCGCTGCCAGCCTGCTGGCGACTTGGTGACATCGAGCCGCCGGATGCGAAGGACATGCTTTGGGGCATGGCGGTCCGATTGGTCGTGCTGTTGTTGCTGGCTGTTCCGGCGGCGCTGAGTGATGTGTTCCCGCGCCGGCCGCTGTTGCTGTGGCTTGCGGGTGGGTACTTTGCCTTACTGATGATGGAAACCTCCGTGGTCGCCCACTGGATCGGCCGACAGCAGCGGAGGCGGGAACCATGATGAACTTCATTCTCGCAGCAACCGATCCCATGGAGCACGTCCTGTCGCACCCCCTGTTCACGCTGCGGGACGGCCTGTTCGTGATCGACAACCACATCCTGATGCAGGTGGCCGCGACGGTGCTGCTGCTGGTTCTCATTATTTCTGCCTTCCGAAGCGGCCGCCGGGCCAAGGGTGACGAAGTGGAAGCCCTGGTGCCCCGGGGATCGGCCAACTTCTTTGAAGCGATCTGCTCCTACCTGCGCAACGAAGTGGCCAAGCCCAACCTGGGGCCTTACGCGGACCGGTTCGTGCCTTACGTGTGGTCGGTGTTCTTCTTCATTCTGTTCTGCAACTTGCTGGGCTTGCTCCCGATCGACGCCGTGCTGGGTCTGTTCATGTCCCACCCGCCGCACATCGGCGGCACGCCGACGGGCAACATCTACGTGACGGCCACCTTGGCCATCTTCACGCTGCTCATGATGGTGGTCAATGGCCTTCGGCTGGGCGGCATGCACTACCTGGCCCACTTTAGTCCGGGTCCGCTGTGGATGGCTCCACTCATGATTCCCGTCGAGATCATCGGCCTGTTTGCCAAGATCTTCGCTTTGACCATCCGTCTGTTCGCCAACATGATGGCCGGCCACGTTCTGCTGGCCACGCTGATCAGCTTCGCCACCGTGTTGCCCGGACTTGCCGGGCTGGGAGTGGCTATCCCGGCGCTGCTCGGCGCGGTGGCCATTACCATGCTCGAGTTGTTTGTCGCCTTCCTGCAGGCGTTTATCTTTACGTTCCTGACGTGCCTGTTCCTGGGTCAATCGATCGTGTTTCACCACGACGAGCAGGAACATGCCCCCGAAGGAGCCCACTGATTTGTCGGTAGTGATTCGGCCGGCGGTATGGCCGGTTGTGGTGAGTGAGTAATCATTCGAGATTCGTCCCGTGTGGGACGCTGGTATCGAGGAGTATGACTATGAAACGGATGAGCACTTGTATGCTCGGATTGATCATTTGCGGATTCTCTCTTGCACTCGCTGCGCCGGTTTCGGGCGCAGATGATGACCACGCACAAGAGCTTGAAATCCTGAATGCCACCAAGGCGGCGGGCAGCCGCTGGTTCGACAGCGCTTCCGGGTTCGGTGCCATCGGCGCCGGATTGGTGCTGATCGGCGGCGGGCTGGGCATCGGTCGGATCGGCGGCTCGGCGGTCGAATCGATCGCCCGTCAGCCTGAGGCGGCCGGCGCGATCAGCACGGCCATGATCATCACCGCGGCCATGGTCGAAGGCGCCACATTGTTCGGCGTCGTCGTCTGCATGCTCGCTGGTTAGTTTCGGGACTGCTTTGTGACGATCTCGTCGCAGCTTTGGGATTTGCGCGTCCCCGAGCAGCGGGCTGGGTCTATGGTGGAGCGGTCCCTTGGAGGCATCCTGGATGCATCATCAATACTTGAAAAGATTGCCGGTGGCAGTGCTGCTGTCGTTCTGCGTTTCGGCGATCGCGGCGGCCTCCGAAGGCGGATCGCAAAACCCGATCGAGAGCGGCACCTTCACCAACGCCATCGCGACGGTCATCACGTTCGGTATTGTCGTGCTCGTTCTCGGCAAGCTGGTTTGGCCTCACGTGCTCAAGGCGCTGAAGGACCGCGAGAACTTCATCCGCGAGTCTCTGGAAAGCGCCAAGCGCGATCGCGAGGAAGCGGAGAAGCGGCTGAAGGAATACCAAGCCCAGATCGCGAACGCACGGCAGGAAGCCACGGCGATCGTCGAGGAAGGGCGCCGCGACTCGGAAGTTCTTCGGCGCAAGACGGCTGACGACGCCAAGAAGGAAGCCGACGCAATTATGGTGCGGGCCAAGCGCGAGATCGGTATCGCCCGGGATACGGCAGTGATGGACCTGTACAGCGTGTCGGGCCGGTTGGCCGCTGATCTGGCGGGCAAGATCCTGAAGAAAGAACTGGATGCGTCGGCGCACGATCGGCTGATCCAGGAATCGATCGATCAAATATCCAAACTGGAGAGCAGGAACTAGCTTTGGCGAATACCGATCAAACAACCATTGCCGAAGTGTACGCTCGATCGCTGCTCGAGCTGGCCATCGGGCGCGGCGAGTCGGATGCGATCGACCGTGAGTTCGCGGAATTCGCGGCGCTTTTGCAGGCCGATCCGGACTTCAAGGCCTTCGTGACGGCCCGCGTGATCGATGCGGACCAGCGTCGCGAGTCGCTGGACGTAATGTTCCAGGGCCGGATGAGCGAACTCCTGCTCAATACGCTGCACGTTATGAACAGCAAAGACCGGCTGGAGATCGTCAGCGAAGTGCAGCGACTGTACCACGACCTGACGCTCGAACAGCAGGCCATCGTGGAGGTCCACGTCAGCGTAGCGGAACCGCTTTCGGATGTGATGCGGACCCGCCTGCAACAGTTGATGGAAAGCCGCACCGGCCGCACGGTGCGGCTGGCGGAGCATGTCGATCCGACGCTTCTCGGCGGCCTGATCGTCCGCGTGGGCGACGAGCAAATCGACATGAGCGTGGCGAGGCAGTTGCGCCGCTTCCAGAAAAGGCTTCTGGAACACGCACAGCAGCACATCCACGCGGGTACTGAGCTGTTCGAGGGGGCGACGGAATACTGAAGAAATTAACCGCAGAGAGCGCTGAGGACGCAGAGAAAGAGAAAAGAGGAAAAGGAAGAAGGAAAACGATGCGTCAATCCAAAGATATACGACCTGTTCTCGATGGCGTGTCTTTGTTTTCTCTTTTCTCTTTTCTCTTTCTCGCTCTGCGGTGAAAGTATTTATCGAAGGAACGTGTCATGAAGTTCAAAGTGGATGAAATTTCGTCGGTCATCAAGCAAGAGATCGAGCAATATCGCAGCGAGATGGACGTTGCGGAGATCGGCAGAGTGCTGGAGGTGGGCGACGGCATCGTGCAGATCTACGGACTGAGCAACGCCATGGCCAGCGAACTGCTGGAGTTCGAGAACGGCGCGGCGGGGCAAGTGTTCAACCTCGATGAGAATTCGATCGGCGCGGTGATCCTGGGCGACTATCTGGGCATTAAGGAAGGCGATCAAGTTCGGCGTACGGGCGAGTTGCTGAGCGTGCCGGTGGGCGAAGCCCTGCTCGGGCGAGTGGTCGATCCGCTGGGCAATCCGCTGGACGGCAAAGGCGTGATCGAGACGAAACACCGCCTGCCGCTGGAGCGGAAGGCCACCGGCATCGCCGGCCGACAGCCGGTGAACGTACCCATGCAAACCGGCATCAAAGCCATTGACTCGATGATCCCGATCGGGCGAGGCCAGCGCGAATTGATCATCGGCGACCGCAAAACCGGCAAGACCGCCATCGCCATCGATACCATCATCAACCAGAAAGGCAACGGCGTCATTTGCGTGTACGTCGCCATGGGTCAGAAAGAATCGACCGTGGCGGCCGTCGTCGAGACGCTCCAGAAACACGGGGCCATGGACTATACGATTGTCGTGCAGGCCGGCGCGTCTTCGTCCGCACCCTCGCAATACATCGCGCCCTATGCCGGCTGCACCATGGCAGAGTATTTCTGCTACGAACAAGGCAAGGACACGCTGGTGGTTTATGACGACTTGTCCAAACAAGCCGCGTCGTATCGCCAGTTGTCATTGCTGCTGCGTCGCCCGCCGGGCCGCGAAGCCTACCCCGGCGATGTGTTTTACCTGCACAGCCGCCTGCTCGAACGAGCATGTAAGCTGGCTCAGGAGCGATTCATTTGCAGGCGAAACGCGCCCGAGTCCACCTGCGACGGTGTGAACGGCAAAGCATACATCGGTGTGCCGGGACTCGAGGAGGCTGAGCATGATCTGGCGGCCATGCCGGATAAGGATCAGCACGAAATCCGCGTCAAAGCCGGAACGGGCGGCTCGATTACCGCGTTGCCGATCATCGAGACGCAGGAAGGCGAAGTGGCTGCCTATATTCCGACGAACGTGATTTCGATTACGGACGGGCAGATCTATCTGGAGCCTGATTTGTTCTTCGCGGGCGTGAGGCCGGCGGTCAACGTCGGCATCAGCGTGTCGCGCGTGGGCGGCAACGCTCAAATCAAGGCCATGAAAAAGATCGCCGGCTCGCTGCGGCTGGACTTGGCGTCCTTTCGTGACCTTGAAGCCTTCTCGCAGTTGGGCACCGACCTTGATGTCGCCACGCAAAAACAATTGGATCGCGGAAGGGTCATGGTCGAGCTGCTCAAGCAACCTCAATACAAACCATACGACGTGATCGATCAAGTGATTAGTATCTATGCCGCTTCGAACGGTTTCATGGACGACGTGGCTTTGAACCAGATCGCCGCCTTTGAAGAGGCGATGCTGAAACACTTCCGCGACGAGTTCCCGGAAGTGGTCGAGGCCTTGAGGAAGGCCGGCAACATCACCGACGAAATAGACGCCCAGTTGAAAGACGTGTTGGGTAAATTCAAGCCCGATCTGGGTGGATGACCGCTCGTTGAGAATGGGACAATGGCGAACGCAAAAACACTAGTCAAACGCCGCAAGGCCGTGACCGGCATTGAGAAGATCACGCGCACGATGCAGTTGATTGCGACGGCGAAGTTTCAGAAAACGATGCATCGCGCCACGGCGACCCAGCCGTATACTGAAAAGCTCACTGAATTGGTCACGCACTTGTCCCGCCAAGTGACCGATGTCGATCACCCGCTGTTGCGCAGCGAGCCGGTGAGCGGGCGCTGCGGCGTACTGGTCCTGACCTCCAATCGCGGGCTCTGCGGCGGTTACAACGGCCGCCTGCTCGAGGCCGGCCTGAACCGTCTTCGAGAGTCGGAGAAGAACTCGGAGATGGAACTGGACGTCTCCGGCAAAAAGGGCATTAACTACTTCCGCTTTCTAGGCCGCGAAATCCGCAAGAGTTACACGCACCTGGAAGATAAGGTGCGCTTCGATGAAGTCGAAGTGTTGGCTGACGAGTTCATCGACCGCTTCTCCCGGCGGGAGTTGGATTCAGTGTACGTGGTGTATATGAAATTTCAGTCCGTCGCCCGGCAAGTGCCGACGGTCATTGAATTGCTGCCCATGCAGGCTCAGGCCGACGCCGACGAGTCGGCTGGCGGCGAGGCTGGTGTGCAATATGATTTCTCGCCGGACCCCGAGGCGCTTCTGGCGGAACTTCTTCCGGCGGCCGTGCGCACGCGGCTTTTTCAATGTTTCACGGATTCAGCGGTCAGCGAGCAAATCGCCCGCATGGTGGCGATGAAGGCTGCCAGTGACGCCGCGAAGGACATGATCAAGATTCTCACGCGCACCTACAACCGGGCGCGGCAAACACAAATCACGATGGAACTGCTGGATATAATCGGCGGTGTTGAAGCAATCTCATAAGAGGTGAGCAAGCAATGGTCTCTGAAGGCAACTACGGAAAAGTGACACGGGTCATCGGCTCGATCCTGGACGTGGAGTTTGACGAAGCCCGGCTGCCGGCGATTTACCATGCCCTGAAGCTGGAAATCGAACGCACGATCCTGGGCAAGACCAGCACCTCCACGCTATGGTGCGAGGTCGCCCAGCACTTAGGCGGCGGGCAGATTCGCGCCATCGCGCTGGATTCGACCGATGGGCTCACACGCGGGACGCGCGTCCTGGACACGGGCGCTCCGGTAACCGTCCCCGTCGGCGAGGTCACGCTGGGCCGAGTGTTCAACTTGATCGGCGAGCCGATCGACGGCCGCGGCGAAGTGAAGGCCACCGAGTTCCGCCCCATTCATCGGAAGGCGCCGACCATCGCCGAAGTCATCCCCAAGACCGAGATGTTCGAGACCGGCATCAAGGTCATCGACCTGCTGTGCCCGCTGGTTCGCGGCGGCAAGGCCGGCCTGTTCGGCGGGGCCGGCGTGGGCAAGACTGTGATCATTCAAGAATTGATCGCCCGCTTGGCCCGGTTCCACAGCGGCTATTCCTGCTTCGCCGGCGTGGGCGAGCGCACGCGCGAAGGCAACGACCTGTGGCTCGAAATGCAGGAAGCCAAGATCGGCGACACGGGCAAGAGCGTGCTCGATCAGACGGTCATGGTCTTCGGGCAAATGAATGAGCCGCCGGGCGCTCGTTTGCGGGTGGCGTTGTCGGCGCTGACCATGGCGGAGTACTTCCGGGATGAGACCGGCGCGGACACGCTGTTGTTCATTGATAACATTTTCCGTTTCTCGCAAGCGGGCTCGGAAGTATCGGCTTTGCTGGGCCGCATGCCGTCGGCGGTGGGCTATCAGCCGACGTTGGCGACGGAGATGGGTGACTTGCAGGAGCGCATCACCTCCACCAAGGCCGGGGCCGTGACGAGTATTCAGGCGATCTACGTTCCAGCCGACGACTACACCGACCCTGCCCCGGCGGCGGCCTTTGCGCACCTGGACAGTACGGTGAACCTCGAGCGCAGCATCACCGAAAAGGGCATCTATCCGGCGGTCGATCCGCTGGCATCGAGCAGCCGCATTGTGGATCCGAACTTCATCGGCGAGCGTCACTACGGCGTGGCCCGCCGCGTGCAGCAGATTTTGCAGCGTTACAAAGACTTGCAGGACATCATCGCGATTCTGGGCGTGGATGAACTCAGCGAAGAAGACAAGCTGACCGTCGCCCGGGCCCGCAAGATCGAGCGCTTCCTGTCGCAGCCGTTTTATGTCGCCGAACAGTTCACGGGCTTCGAGGGCAGCAATGTCTCGCTGGCCGACACGATCCGCAGTTTCGAGGAACTGTGCGATGGGAAATGGGACCACCTTCCGGAGCAGGCCTTCATGTATGTCGGCGTGATTGAAGAAGCCGAAGCAAAAGCGAAGAAGATGGCGGCAAGCTAGGACCAAATCATGGCCGGCAACAAGACGTTTCACTGTCAGTTGATCACGCCCGAGGCGGCAATGGTTGACGTCCACGCGGAACAAGTGGTGTTCACAGCGCATGACGGCGAAGTCGGAATTCTCCTGAACCGGGCGCCGTTGCTCTGCAAGCTGGGCATCGGCGAGATGCGGGTGACAACCGAACAGGGTACACAACGATTCTACGTGGACGGCGGGTTCGCTCACGTCATCGGCAACGAAGTCACCATTCTGACCGAGCGCGCCCTGGCCGCCGAGGATATTGATCCTGCCGAGGCGCATCAGGAATTGGCAGACTTGGCGAAACCCGGCGAAAGAACGCCCGAAGACGCTCAACAGCGTGAGTTGATGAAGCGCCGGGCGCACCTCAAGATCAAGCTCGCGAAGAAGCAATGATCAAAACAGGCCCCACACAAAATGCAGTCGTGATTGTATCGTTGGATCGTGCTACGCAATGCGCAGTATCCACCATAAGGAATTACATCCTAAAGAGTTACGGGATCAGGAACGCTGGACAATCGCTATTGACATGCAAGCGATGAACGTGTAGGATTGGCCTGCATAAGGATTGATTCTTGTCCTGTCGTTTGGCTTTGACAGCTGAAAACACGCGAAACAGAATGTGAAATTGATTTACCCACTCATCGGTCCCTCCCCCCGGGGACCGATTCCCCCAAGGCCCGCTCCACCCCGGCGGGCCTATTTTTTGCGATGGGTGACTCGGTGGTTTAGCGGCGACCCAGTACCCAGTACCCAGTACTCAGTAACCAGTAACCGGTTGAGACAGTCGATCTGTGAATCGGGGTGTGTGGACGACTTCGAATCGTTGTTCGCAATCAGTCGAGATTCGGGCCGACGAGTTGGTTGAGCCGCCGGAGGGCTTCGTGCTCGATTTGGCGGACGCGTTCGCGGGTCAGGCCGACCTTCTTGCCGATGTCCTTGAGCGTCATGGGTTCACCCTCTTGCAGGCCATAACGCAGTCGGAGGATTTCAGCTTCGCGGGGATCGATCTGATCGAGGAGTCGTTGCAGCATCTTGTTTTCGGAGTTGGTGAAGACGGCATCGCTGGGCTTGGCGGTGCGTGTGTCCGCCAAGACCTCGGACAAGGGCAGCCCGGTCTCGGCGTCTCCCGACTGAGTGGGTGAGCTGAAGGCTTTGACGGCCCGCTTGATGATACGCACCTTGCGTTCGGGGATGCTCATTTCGTCGGCCAGTTCCTTGAGATCCGGCTGGCGGCCCTCCCGCTCGATGAACGTCTCCTGGGCCTGTTTGAAGCGCGCGATCATGTCCACCATGTAGGCGGGAATGTGGATCGGTTGCACCGCGTTGATCAGCGCGCGTTTGATGGCCTGTTTGATCCACCACGAGCCATAGGTGCTGAAGCGCGTGCCCTGATCGGGATCGAAGCCCTCGACCGCACGAAGCAATCCGAGATTGCCCTCCTCGATGAGGTCGCTGAGCGGCATGCCTCGATTGGCATAGTTCTTGGCGATGTTGACGACGAGTCGCAGATTGGATCGGATCATTCGGTCACGGGCGCGTTGCGCATCCGCTTCGGCTCCCTCTTTCTTGGCCAGCGTCACCTTTCCTTCGCCGAAGAGTTCGTCGAACTCGATCGATCGCTGGATGGTCTCGCCCAACTCCCGTTCTTCCTCGGGCGTGAGCAGAGGCGCCTCGTTGATCTGCTTGAGGTAGTGTTGTAAACCGGCTTCGACAGCGATGACTGGGCGCCCCTTCCGTTCGAGTATGCCACACAAGGACAACGACGGAATCTTAATCGACATCTCCAGCCGGCGGCTTGATTAGCGCCGCTTAACCGGACCACACCGGCCCGAGGCGCCGGCAGGCAAAAACGACCCTCCATTCCAGGCCCCGGAGCTACGCCGTTTGATCTCCGGTATTGTTATCGGATTCCGTGGCAGCTTCGGCTTCGGATTCCACGGCAGCTTCGGGTTCGACTTTGGCTTCCGGTGCGGCTTTGGGCGCGGGGACGGCGACTGCGGGAGATTCGGCATCAGAGGATTCGCCGCCCGACTCCGGTTTTGGCTTGTTCAGCAGCTCGCGCGAGATCAGATCCGTACCGATTTCGGCGGATCCCACCAGGCCGCCGCGACGCTCCTTCTTGGCGGCCTGTGCGTCCATCGCATCCTCACCCTCGGCATCTTCCGCGGCCCACTCTGCACGTTTCTTGCTCAGGCCGATCTTGCGATCGACGGGATCGACGCGGAGGATCTTGACTTGAATCTTGTCGCCGATGCTGACCTCATCGTGGGCGTTTTCGATTTTGTGGTCGGCCAACTCGCTGACGTGAAGCAGGCCTTCGAGATCCTGCTCGAGTTCCACAAAGACTCCGAAATTCGTTATCTTGGTGACGGTGCCTTCCACGATCTGCCCGGGTATGTAATTCTCAGGCACCGCCTTTTCCCACGGATCTTCGGTCAACTGGCGGATTCCCAGGGCGATGCGCTGCTTTTCTTCTTCTACCTTCAGAACGACGCACTCCAGTTCCTGGCCCTTGGTGAGAATCTCCGAGGGG
>JACZTW010000057.1 GCA_022573485.1 Planctomycetota bacterium | reverse complement strand
CAAAGCCGCCACTTGGGAAATCTACCGCCTGACCGCACTGGACAAGTCGGAGTTGCAGACCGCAATCTGGGCTTTGCCCGAGACGCAGCGTTCAAAGGCCACCTACATGGGCATCGCCGTGTCCCAAGCCCAGGTCGAAAGGCGTCTGGATCTCTGTGGCGCTGCCGGGTTGGAATGCACCAAGGTCGATGTGGCCGCCTGCGCGCTGGCCAGCCTGATCTGGCGTCTGAGGGGCCGCCCGGCGAAACAAGTGTGGGGCGTTCTCGACCTTGGCGACCGCCTCACCCGCCTGGCCATCTGTGTAGATGACACCCCCGTGATCATACGCGCTCTGGAGATGGGCGGCCGCCGCTGGACAAAGCAAATCGCCGCGGCGCTGCAGGTCAGCGAGACAACCGCCGAGCGAAACAAACGCGAATTCGGACTGGCCGCCGACGCCGAGCATCAGACGGCCTCGGGTGAAGAACTGTCGGCGCTGATTCTGGGCATCCTGCGCAGCGATGTTCAACGCATGTCACTGGAACTCGAACGCTCCTACGAGTACGTGCTGCAATGTTATCCGACGTACACACCGAGCACTCTCGTTCTGGTCGGCGGCGGCGCCCGAATGAACGGACTGGACGAGTATCTCGCCGGGAAGCTCGGCATCGAGAGTCTGCCGGTCAGTCGCTGCGCCTCTCGAGAGACGGAATCGTTGATCAGCGGTTTGGCGGGCAATGACTCTCTCGAGATCTGCGCCCTGGCCTGCGGATTGTCACTACAGGGGGCAGCACATGCCTAGTGTCAATCTCATCCCTCACGAGTTGCTGCTCCGGCGGTGCAAGATTCGCCGTGTCCGCATGTGGCTGATCATCGGCGGCGTGACCTGGATCTTCGCATCGATCCCCGTCATTCGTGAGTTAAGCGCGGAGTATCAGTTGAATTCGCAGAGTACAGCGGTCGCGGCGATGTCCGATCAACTGGATCATGCCCACGCCCGACGCGGGCAGAGCGCCAAGCGGCTCCTGATGCTGCACCAAGAAGTGGCCCGAGCGGAGAAGCTGCGCTACAAGCGGCTGTGGACGGACATGATCTCGGTCATCGCCGACGCGATACCGGAACGAGTGTGGCTCATTCAATTGTCGACCGACCCCGCCAAGCCGCCGGTCAGCGCGCGAACCACGGCGCCGCTCTCCCCGCGACGGAGCGCGGGCTCCAAAGCCGCTACCACGACGCCCGCGGGCTACGACACGCTGGTGGGCAAAGCGGGGCCGCGGCGCTTGCTCCTGGAGGGTCAGGCCCTCGGATTGGAAGACATCTACGCCCTCGTCGATGCGGTCAATGACCTGGGCATCTTCAAAAACGCGAGCATCCGCTCCGTGCGTAGCGATGTGGCCGGCGGCCTCAAGGTGACGCATTTCATACTGGAGTGCGAGTGGTAGATGGATTCCCCACGAATACATCTCACGTTTGTTGACGCCATCGGCGGCGTGGCGGTCCTGGCGGCACTGTGCGTAGCTGCATGGTTCGGGCCGCTCAAGGCTCACTCCGCAGCGGACCAGCTCGACCAATTGATGGATCTGCAAGCTGAAATGCAGACCGAACATTCCAGATTGCAGAAGGCCATCGAGCGCAACGTCGCCGAATGGCAAACGCTCAAGGAGAAAGCCCGGCGCGAGGGCAAGCTCGACGACCAGTTGCCGGTCCAGGATCGGCTGCGCGCGGTTCGTGACCTCGCCGAGCGGCAGGGCTTCAACGATATTCAAATCATGCCCGTGCAATGGCGCAGCGCCGTTGATGTGGCCGAGCAGACCTTCAGCCTCACTGCCAAGGTCGGGTACTTCGAGTTGATGTCGTTCTTCAAGGCCTTCGAACGCAGCGCCACCTGGGCGGACATCAGCCATCTGTCCATCAAGCAGATCGCTGTCACGCCGGCCGGCCACGGGCAACAATTTGACCTGGAAATCACCGTGAACTTCTATTCGAGCTATGAGCAAGGCGACGAGACCTGATCGGCGACACTGCTGAGCGATATCGGGAATAGCACGATGAGCAGAACAAAACAGAAACTCTACGGAACAATCCTGATTGTGGCGGCCGCCGGCTTTGCTGTGGATCACTGGGTGATCGGCAGCCCCAAAGCCGCAGACGCCGTTCCGATCGAATCGGAGACCCTCGGGCATACATTGCTCGCCGAGGCGGATGCGACTGAACCCAACTACGACATGCCACGCCAGTTTCCCGAGAACCTCCCCAGCATGGATTGGTCTCGCCCTATGCCCAATCCCTTCGAACCCCCACCGGAGGTCGCCCGGCGCAACCAGGCATCGGACACCGGCGACCGGGATGCCGAAACTGCGCCCCTCCGGCGCCGACCCGGCGAACCGCCCCGGGTCGCCGAGTTCGTCGAGGCCCACCGCCTCAGCGGCGTCTTTGTCGGCCAGTGCGCCATCGTCGATGGGCGCGTCGTGCGTATCGGGCAGAAGATCGACGACGCCGAACTGCTGCGCGTGGAGGGCAACAAAGCGCACTTCCAATGCTCGGACGGCCAAGCAACTCTGTCGCTCGCGCGCCGCAACAATTGATCCTGGAGCGTATGCCGCAATACGGCAACCCACAGAATCAACCAACCGAACCGGAAGAATCCGCCCATTGGCCTGCCGATTAGCACCCCGCCCTGAATCGACCACGGCCCTCGATCCACGCTGATTGGTTGACCTGACCCGGCCTTTGCGCCTATGCTCAAGGGGATGATCGAACCGCAAGACTTGGAGGTCGCCGCCGCCCCACCAACAGCCCGACCCGCCGCGCGGGCTGTCCGACCCGCATCCGCGCGCCACCCACCGGGTTCCCCACTGGGTCACCCGCTGGGTCCGCTGATCTGCCGAGTGCGCCACTCGAAGCCGGTTCAAGTCCGCGTTCAGGCGGCACTCGTACTGGCAGGCTGCACTGTTCTGCTGGGGCTGGCCGCTTGGCTCCGGCCCGATGGACACGGCGTCGGCACGCATCAGCAACTCGGCCTGCCGCCGTGTTCGCTGGTGCAGTACAGCGGGATCCCCTGTCCGACGTGCGGCATGACCACAGCCTTTGCCTGCACCGTCCGGGGACGCTGGCTGGCCGCCGTCCTGGCTCAGCCGTTCGGCTTCGCGACGGCGCTGGTCGCCATCCTGTGCGTGCCGCTGTCGCTCGCCGTGCTGATCAGCGGCAAAGTCTGGCGGATCAATTGGTATCGGATTTCGCCAAACCGAGTCGCCGTGGGCGTCCTCGTGTTCTTCGCATTGGCATGGGGTTTCAAGATCATTCGCCATTTGGCGCTGAATGGATAGTTGCGGTATAGTGACGGCCCGTGTGGTTGCTGACTTCTGAGAAGAACCGAGTCCAAAACGCAGGCAGACCAAGTGATCCCAACACACCATCGCCGACGCGCCCGGATTGAGCTTGTATTGCTCCTGCTCACAGCCACGCTGTGCGGCGGGTGCAACTGGTTCAAAGGGCTGGCGCTCTTCCTGCCCGAGCCCCAGCAGACGGTCCCCGCAGAGTTCGCCCACCTGGAGGGCTCGGTCGCAGTCGTCGTGTGGGTCCATCCGGAAACGCTGTACGACTATCCCAACGTGCGTCTGGAACTCGCCAGCCACGTGGCCGATCAAATCGCGGCGCGCGTCCGGGCCAAGCTCAGCTTTGCGGACGTGATGGAGATTGAGCAATACATCGACCGCAGGGGTGGGCGTGTGGTCGATCCCGCACAGATTGGCCGGCAGTTCGGCACGCACTTCGTCGTGTACATGGAGATCCTGGAGTTCACCCTGCGCGATCCATTCGTGCCCGACCTGCTGCAGGCGAAGATCCGCGCCTCGGTAACGGTCTACGACCTCGAAGACAAGGACTTCGCACCGCGCGCCTACACGCTGGCGCCGGTCACCACCCTGGTGCCCAAGCGGCCGGCCCAGTTCACGCAGTCCAACGCCATGCTGATCCGCAAGCTCGCCTACGAGACGTTCGGCGGCCTGGTGGCCCGCAAGTTCCACGAATACAAAGAGGCCGTCAAGTGAAACGGTTAGCGCCATGCGTCTTTGCCTTGTTCATGCTGGCCGGCTGCGCGGGCGAGACGTTCGGCGGACTCTTGTATCATTTGTTCCTCCCCCACAGCTCCAAAGTCGCCGCCGAGTTCAAGCTGGCCGACGGGCCGCTGTTGATTCTTGTGGATGACGACTGGGATCAGTTGACCTGGCCCCCGGCGCGCGATTTGCTGATCGACGAAATCGGCAAGCACCTCCGCCAAGCCAAGGCAGTCAAGCGCGTCTTCCCCAGCCAGAAAGTCAATGCGCTGCGGCGGGTGGATCCAAAATTCAACGAACGTTCCATCAGTGAACTCGGCAAGGATTTGGGAGCAAAACAAGTCTTGTGGTTGCAGGTGCGCGAGTTCGTCGCGACCACCAATTTCGATACCGTCTCCGAGGCCGCCCGATGCACGTTGCGCGTCAAGGTCTTTGATCCTCACTCCAAGAGCAAAGCCGAGATGCGTCTGTGGCCGGCCTCGCGCGAGGGCTGGTACGTCACTGCCAAGAAGAGCGCCCGCGACTTGACTGAGTATGAGAGAAACGAAGACATCGCGAGGATGCTCATCACCGAAGCCGCCGAAGACGTCGCCAAGCTGTTCTACGACCACCGTAAACCGGTATGAACGCGCCCCGCCGCTCCGCGCGATTGCATTCCCGCGTCTGACCCTTACAATCACTTCATGCCGCGTGTGCTCCATTTGATCGACGCGTCTGATCCGCAGGAACTGCGATTGGCGCTCGCCCCACTCCTGCAACGCCTGAACGCGGATCGCTGGACCCAATTCGTAGCGCCGCTCTCCGGCGGCGTGAGCCACTTTCCATTCACCAGCGACCGCATCGTCGGACGAGTGCCCGTGCGTTTCGGGCTGCACTTCCTGGCGGCGCCAGCGCTGAGACGGCTCCTGCATAGGCACCGCATCGACCTCATCCACGCCTGGAGCCTCGAGGCGGCGTACGTCGCCACGCTGGCCAGCGACCGCACTACCCCGATGGCGGTCAGCCGGTGGGATCCGCACTTGGTCCCGGCACAGGCCGGGCGCCTCCTCGCCCTGGCGCAACGGACCCACACCGGCATCCTGTGTCACGCTGCCATGGTCGAACGGCGCCTGGTCGAGCACGGCGTGCCGATCGAACGCTGCGCGGTCGTCAGGCCCGGCGTCGACTTCGGCCTGATTAACTGCCTGAGACGGGATGCCGACCTGCGAGAACAGTTGCAGCTTAACGATGACGACATTGTCGTCCTTCTGCCGCCCTCGCCGTGTGGCCGCGCCGGCCATTGGGCTGGAGCCTGGGCGGTCGAGACCGCAGCACGACTCGAACCCAGGCTGACGCTGCTCTTGCCGGGCACATCCCCCGAACGTGAGCCGATTCTGAAGTACTTTCGATCGGTGGCCCAACCGCCGCGATATCGAGTGGCCGGCGATCACTTCCGGCTGGAGCAGTTGCTGTGTGTCGCCGATGTGCTGCTCGTACCCGCCGAGGGCGATATTTGCACAACCGCGCTGGCCTGGGCCATGGCGGCCGGCGTGCCGATTCTGGGCTGCGCCGACTATTGCATCACGGAGTTCATCGCCGACGGCCAGAACGGCCACCTTGTGAAGCCCGACGAGCCGATGCTGCTGGCCGGCAAGCTGTTGAACGTGGTCCGCGACCGCCAGACGAATGCCCCGCTCTACGACCGCAGCCGCGCCCAAGCCTTCGAGTGCTTCGGTTTGAGTCGTTACATCGAGCAGACGCAACATGCCTACGAGAACCTCCTCGCAGGCCAACCCGTCAGCACCGACCTGACCGCTTCCGCCGTCACCGACTGAAAGCAGCAAGTCGTAACCAGTAAGTCGTAAGCACTCTGAGCTCCGAGCCCGCTTCCCTATCCTTCCTGCCAACAACCCATACGCCATTTGAGGCAATGTCGATGTCAACAGATTGCCTCCCTTAGTCTTACGACGAAATGGGTTTGTTCGGCCACTGAGCTTTCTCGAACTTCCCTTCCCACTTGCCGACGAACATTTCACGACGTCCTGCCTTGCCATCCTTCGCAGTTCCTGATTCACCATTCGTAATTCACTCCTCCCTTTTCCTTTGCTGCGTTACGTGCACCCGCTATCTGCGTGTACGCACCGCGCTCGGGGCGCGCCTACTTGTATGACTTGCCCGGCGCTCGGTCGAAAACGTAGTCAGGAGTCGGCAGGGAGTAGTCAGTATCAGGCAGCGTCGGGCTGCTGCGGTTTAGCGGCGACCCGCAGAGGAACGCGTCCGAGTTGCAGAATGCAAATTAGCGGATTGCAGATTAAGCAATCAGAACCGGGAGCCCGCCCAGGCGGAACCGGCCAAGGGAGGTAGAGGATGCACTGCATGCGGATCTGCCGGCCATGCCGCTCGGCGTGTTTGGGGCCCGCCCTGCCCCGGCGAATCCCCGGTCTGGTGAGTCACCCCATGATCTGTAACTCGTTTATTGACATGGTGTTACAGAAGGATAAACTTCGTCTGCTGGAGATCGCCGCCAAATGCCGGATCGTACTACGGGTCTGGCAGAGATCCCCCTGTTCGTCTGCCTAGGTAGCCGGATCGGCGTTCCGCGATCTTGAAGGCGAAAAAAGTCGCAGGCACCAGCGTGGGCGTGCCTTGGGCAACCGCCCCCCCCAAGGCGCGGTGGGCGGAGGCCGGGGCGACGGAAGTGGATGGGTCGGATTCCCCTTTGACACGGTAGAATAAGAAGTTATACTCACGAGGCTTGAGTTCAGATCAGCTTTGGATTGAGCGAACGGATGGTTCGCACAGGGTGTGTACGTTCATTTGTTTCTTCTTTTCTGAGACCAGAGATTTTTGTGGAGCCCGCAGCTGACGTCGGCTGTATCGAATGACAGGCAGTAGGCGGAGTTGGCTGGCGACGAGACCCGTGCTGCTGTAGCTCAGTTGGTAGAGCGCGTCCTTGGTAAGGACGAGGTCACGGGTCCGAGTCCCGTCAGCAGCTTTCGGTCGAGCATGCTGAACGCGGCAGCGTGCGTCGGATTTCCCACGAGATTTGATTGTTTTGCATGCACCGCACGGGCGCTTGCCGGATGGGTGTATTGCTGATCGGCGACTTCATTGAGCAAATGTCAATTGTTATGCTGAACGATTCGAAAGTGGATCGTTGAGTCAGAGGAAGACAGGAGGAAACGCATGGCCAAGGCCGTCTTTGAGCGAACCAAACCGCATGTGAATATCGGTACGATCGGGCACGTGGATCACGGCAAGACGACTCTGACCGCGGCCATCAAGTCTGTCTTGGCGCTTAAATACGGTGGCGAGCCGATCACGTATGACCAAGTGGCGAAGGCATCGGAAAGCGCCGGCCGGCGCGACGCCACCAAGATTTTGACGATCGCGACGTCTCACGTGGAATATGAGTCGGAGAAACGACACTATGCCCACGTGGATTGTCCCGGCCACGCGGATTACGTCAAGAACATGATTACGGGCGCCGCGCAGATGGATGGTTCTATTTTGGTGGTGGGCGCGGACGACGGACCCATGCCTCAGACGCGTGAGCACATCCTGCTCGCCCGGCAAGTGAACGTGCCGTCGATTGTGGTGTTCCTGAACAAGGTGGACCTGGTTGACGATCCCGAACTGCTCGATCTGGTCGAAATGGAAGTCCGCGAACTCTTGGTCAAGTATGATTTCCCGGGCGACGATACGCCGGTGGTTCGCGGCGTCGCTCTGGACGCGCTCAACAATCCCAAGGATGAGGAAAAGACCAAGTGCATCTTCGAACTGATGAAGGCGGTGGATGAGTTTATTCCCGAACCGGTCCGCGATATGGACCAGGACTTCCTGATGTCCATCGAGGACGTGTTCAGCATCAAAGGCCGCGGCACTGTGGGCACCGGCCGAATCGAGCTGGGTGTGGTCAAAGTCGGCGATCCCGTAGAGATCGTGGGGCTGCGTGAGACCCGCGCGACCACCGTGACCGGCGTGGAGATGTTCAACAAGACGCTGGATATAGGCCAGGCGGGCGACAATGCCGGCCTGCTCCTGCGTGGCGTGGAGAAGAACGAGCTGGAGCGTGGCCAGGTTCTGGCTAAGCCGGGCTCGATTACGCCGCACACTGATTTCGAAGGTCAAGTGTACGTCTTGACCAAGGACGAAGGAGGCCGACACACGCCGTTCTTCAATGGCTACCGTCCGCAGTTCTATTTCCGTACGACGGACGTCACAGGCTCGCTGCAACTCGGAGGCGGCGCGGAGATGTGCATGCCCGGCGACAACATCGCGGTTACGGTCACACTGCAAAAGCCGATCGCCATGGTCGAGGGATTGCGTTTCGCCATTCGTGAAGGCGGCAGAACGGTTGGTTCGGGCGTCGTAGCCAAGATCGTCAAGTAGTCACTCGACTCGGGCGTGCAACGGATCAAGAGGTGAAGACAACATGGCCAAGAGCAGCAAAAGAGAATTCGTCTGGATGCAGTGCACCGAGTGCAAGGACTTGAACTACCGCACGAATGTCAGCGTGATGGGCGGTACGCCGAAGTTGGAACTGAAGAAGTACTGCCCGCGCGAGCGCAAGCGAACGGTGCATAAGCTGAAGCGGAAGTAGCGGCGGGTACCGGCGACAGACACGGTTTTTTGAGCTTTACGCTCCGCGCCTTGCAGCAGCGGGTGCGAACTTCGGTTTAGGAGCGTAGCTCAATTGGCAGAGCACTGGTTTCCAAAACCAGCGGTTGGGGGTTCAAGTCCCTCCGCTCCTGTTGGCATTGTGATCAAAGGCTCCTTTTGGGCGGCAAGGCCTCATGGCCAAAAATAAAAAAAGCAAGAAGCGGCATGGTCCGCAGCATCAGGAGACCTCGGCGTCGGCGGTAAGTGTCGCTGCCGAGGGACCGCATGACGAGCGTTTCGAAGGCGCGGCGTCCCGGGACGACTCAGATCTGACGACGGGAAGCGACGGCAACGGCGGCCGGCCGGATGATGTGGCGACGTCGTCGGGCGACCGGGGAGGCGGTGGACGCAGGCCGTCCTCGTCTACGGGCGGGCCCGGATTCTTCGCGGTGTACAAGCCCGGCCAGGGATATTACACGCGCCTCGGAACGGCCATCGGAGGCGGAGCTATAGTCGTGTTCGGTGCCCACTACCTTTACGGGTTGCTGAGCAGTGACAACCAGGCAGTAAAGTTGGGCGTGCCGTCGATTTTGCTGGCGATCTTAGGCGTAGTGCTGTTCTGGATCGCCGGATCGAATCGCAAGACCAACGATTTCTTCATCGCCACCGAAGGCGAAATGAAGAAAGTCAGTTGGTCGACCAAGAAGGAAGTCATCGGGTCCACGAAGGTGGTGCTGGCGTTCACATTCATGATGGCCCTGTTTCTGTTCGTCGTCGATGGGGCCTTCATGGTGTTCTTCAGTTCCGTGAACGTGCTGCAGTTGCCCATTAAGAAACTGCTGGGATTGGAATAGTGACCGTGACCGACGAAACAATCGACATCACCGATCAGCCGGAAGAAGTCCGCGAGGGCGTGGTGCCGAATCAAGCGGACACGGCGCCCGTACCGGCGAACGTGGATGAGGATGTTCCAGCCGATGCGACCCCCGCAGCGGAACCGGAACCCCCGACGGACTCCGATGCCGAATCTGCCGAGGCTGAAGACGCTTCCTCTGAGGAAGAGGCAGAGCCGGTTGCGGAAGAGGATGCCGAGCCGGAGGCAATCCGCCACGAAGGGATGGACTGGTATGTCCTGCGGGTCGCTTCCAACAAGGAAGAACAGGTCCGCACGGCACTGGAGCGTAAAGTCAAGATCGAAGCCTTGGAGCACCAGATCGGCCAGATTCTGGTGCCGACGGTCAAGGAAAAACGCATGCGCGGCCGACAGGCCCGCGTTTACAACCGCAAGCTCTATCCCGGCTACGTGATCGTGGAGATGGCCACCGAAAAAGATGGCTCGATCCCGGAAGACATTTGGTTCATGATCAAGGAGACCACCGGGGTCGGCGATTTCATTGGCTCGGACGGCAAGCCCATCAAAATGGAAGAACATGAGGTCAACGCCATACTGGCCGTGGCTTTGAAGTCCGAAGAGGACGTCGGGCTGTCCGGCATGAGCTTCGAAAAGGGCGATCTGGCCAAGGTCACCGAAGGCAGTTTTGAGAATTTCGAGGGTACGATTGACAGCGTTGATGAAAGCCGTGGAATGGTCACGGTGCTGCTGACCATCTTCGGGCGTTCGACCCCGGTGGAAGTAGAATACTGGCAAGTGGAGAAGCTCTAGCGGAAAAAAGTCATGGCGAAACAAGTAGCGACACAGATCAAACTCCAGGCGCCGGGCGGCCAGGCGACGCCGGCCCCTCCGATCGGTCCGGCGTTGGGCCAGCACGGCGTAAACATCGGGCAGTTCGTGCAACAGTTCAATTCCCAGACCGCCAACCTCAACGGCATGACCGTGCCGGTTGTGATCACGGTCTACACGGACAAGAGTTTCACATTCGAGGTCAAGAGCCCGCCGGCAGCAGTTCTCCTCAAAGAGAAAGCGCAGATTGCCAAAGGCAGCGGCGTGCCCAACAAAGAGAAAGTCGGCACAGTCACGGTGGCGGACTGCCGGGAGATCGCGGAACGAAAGATCGCCGATTTGAACGCCCACAGCCTGGACCAAGCTGCGAAAATCATCATGGGGACGGCCCGTTCGATGGGCATCGACGTGACGGAGTGAGTTTAGGAGTTTAGGAGTTGGGGAGCGCGATCAGTGCTCCGCCTATCTAGGTAGTAAGGCCTGACCACGGGCCAGCATAACAGTGGGAGGCGCAATTATGCCGCGACGAAGTGTGAAGTATCAAAAGCAAATGAAACTACGAGGCGACGGCTCCGGGCCAGTGGAACTGGAAAAGGGCATCGCTCAAGTGCAGGAAATGGCCGGTGCGCAGGCGGACCGCTCCTACAAGGGCGGCAAGAAACGCAAAGGTGTCGATCAGACCATCGAGCTGGTGATGCACCTGGGCATCGATCCGAAACAAGCGGATCAACTTCTGCGCGGCTCGTTATCGCTGCCCAAGGGCATCGGTAAGACCAAGCGAGTGATCGCCTTTTGCGAAGACGAGGACGCCGAAAAAGCCAAAGCCGCCGGAGCGGTCGAAGTCGGCGTGGCCGAACTCGTTGAGAAAATCAGCGGCGGCTGGACGGATTTCGACGTCGCCGTGGCCCACCCGTCGGTGATGGGCAAGGTCGGCAAACTGGGACGCATCCTGGGCCCTTCGGGCAAGATGCCCTCGCCCAAGTCCGGCACGGTGACCAAGGACGTCGATGTGGCGGTCCGTGAGTTTGCCGCCGGAAAAGTCGAATACCGCAACGACGCCGGAGGCAACCTGCACGTGGCGGTGGGCAAAGCGAGTTTCTCGGTGGGCGATCTGAAATCGAACATCGAAGCGTTCATCAGTCACGTCCAGAAACTCAAGCCGGCAGCCTCCAAAGGCCAGTACATTAAGCGCGTGTGTATATCCGGCACGATGACGCCGTCGGTGACCATCGCGCTGGCTTGATAGGAAACGATCCATGAGTAAACCAGTCAAAGACTTGATGACCAGCGAGATTCGCACGCAGTACGAAGGCATCGACAGCGTCTGTGTGATCGACATCAGCGGCCTGGACGCCATAAACACGAACCTGATGCGCGGCGAACTCAAGAAGCAGAACATCCGCATGCAGGTCGTCAAGAACAGCGTCGCGCGTCGGGCACTGTCCGGCAGCGTGCTTGAGCCGCTGGCCAAGTCGCTGGCAGGCCCGTGTGCCCTGGTCTATGGCGAGCCGGCGATCACCGACATCGCCAAGGAACTGGCCAAATGGGCCAAGATGCACAAGACGATCGCGCTCAAGACCGGGATCATGGAGGGCGATCCGGATCTCCTGGAGGTCAAAGACCTGTCTCTGATGAAAGGCAAGACCGAGCTGGTGGGCGAGATCGGCATGTTGGTGTCCTCGCCGGGCAGCAACTTGGCGTCTCAGCTTGGCAGCTCTGCCGGGAAGATTGCCGGTTGCCTGAAGGCGATGATTGAAAAGAACGAAGCAGCGTAGCGGAGCAGAGAGAGGCGCTCCTGATTTGAAGAACAAATTCGTCAGTCGCCGATTGGGTCGCAGCTTGTGACTTAAATGAGATCATCGTGATCTCGCCTATCAGACTGATTCTTTTTGAGACGAGGAAGGCAAGAATCATGGCAGACACTGCGGAAGCCCCTGTAAAGGAATTCGGCAAGGAAGTGACCGAACTGTGCGACAAACTGGTCAACCTGAGCGTCAAGGATGCGCAGCAGGTTGTGGACTGTCTGAAGGACGTACACGGCATCGAGCCGGCCAGCGGCGGCGTGATGATGGCCGGTCCTATGCCCGGCGCCGAAGACGAAGCCGCCGAGGAAAAGGACTCCTTCGACGTTATCCTGGTCAACCACGGCGACAAGAAGATTCCTGTGATCAAGCTCGTGCGTGCGGCGACCAGCCTGGGTCTGAAGGAAGCCAAGGAACTCGTCGATGCAGCGCCCAAGGCCATCAAGGAAGGACTGCCCAAGGATGAAGCCGAGAAACTCAAGAAGGAACTCGAAGAGGTCGGCGCGGTTGTCGAATTGAAATGATTTCAACGACGGCGGTTGGCGGTCGTGCATGCGGACGACATGCGTGCCAGGCCATCCCGCCGTCAGCCCCGTCATTGCAGGGCGGGATCGGGCAGTGCGGGTGAGGGACCGCTGCTCGAACGGATGGCCCTGTCTGACCGGTAGGTCCCCGAGATTTCGACGCCGGCAAGCGGCGTCCAGACTTCGTTTCTTGACGAGGTGCGCGTTGCCAGGATTCGGGGCATCGCCGATCGCTCAATACAAGGATCTGTGTGCCGGAGCGCCGTGCGCGCGCGGCAAACTTTGCGCTGCGGCGCCCAGCCGCACGACGGACGGCAATCGAGAGGACGTCAATCCATGATCAAATTCGACAGCATTCGCAGTTTCCAGAAAGTCGGCGACGCGCTGCCCATCCCCGACCTGATTGAGATTCAACGCGTGTCGTACAAGCGCTTTCTACAGACCGAGCTCAGCCCGCGCGATCGCCAGCGCATCGGGCTGGAGGCTCTGCTGCAGGAGATCTTCCCCATCGAGAGCTACGACGGCAACATGAAGCTGGAGTATCTGGGGTACGAACTCGGTAAGGCACGCTACACCTCGGACGAGTGCCGGCAGTTGCGACTGACCTACGGCATGCCGTTTCGCATTCACGTCCGACTGATCCGCAAGGACAAGGACGAGATCCACGAAGACTTGATCTACCTCGGCGAGATGCCGATCATGATCGGCGGCGGGGAGTTCATCATCAACGGCGCCGAGCGCGTCATTGTGTCGCAATTGCACCGCTCACCGGGCGTGGACTTTATCAAGGAACAAGCGGAAGGCGACCGGGCCCTTCACGCCTGCCGCATCATCCCCGAGCGCGGCAGTTGGATCGAAGTCAACGTCACCAAGAAAGACATCCTCACGGTACGGATCGACCAGTCCAGCAAAATCGCCGCGACGGTGTTCCTGCGGGCCATGGACGAAAAGTACGGCACGGACGAGGCAATCATCCGCGAATTTCACAAGACGAAAATCGTCAAGATCGGCAGCCTGAAGCCGGAGATGTACGTGGTTACCACGATCATCGATGAGGAAAGCGGCGAGGAAATCGTCCGCGCCGGGTGCCAGGTGGGTGACGCCGTCGATCGGATCAAGGAGTTGGGCATCAAGCAACTCGATATCATCGACAAAGTCAGCGATCCGATCATTCTCAACACAATCGCAGCGGACAGTGCACGGGACCACAAAGAGGCGTTACTGAAGATCTACGGCCGCCTCCGCCCGGGCAATCCGCCTCATCTCGACAAGGCCAAGAAGCTCTTCACCGAGAAGTTCTACGACGAGAATCGCTACCGCCTGGGCAAGGTGGGACGCTTCCGCTTGAACCGCAAGTTTGAGCAACAAGTGGACGAGAAAATCATGACACTGCGGGTCGAAGACTTTGTGAATTCGCTGAAGTACCTGCTGCTCTTGCGGACCGGCGACGCGAAGTTCGAGGTGGACGACATCGATCACTTGGGCAACCGGCGGCTGCGTACGATCGACGAACTGGCGGGCGATGAACTCCGCAAGGGCTTCTTGAAGCTCCGGCGAACCGTACAGGAGCGCATGAGCCTCAAAGACCCGGATGCGCTGGGTCGCATCGCCGAGTTGGTCAACAGTAAATCGGTCAGTTCGAGCATCGATTTCTTCTTCGGGCGCGGCGAACTTTCGCAGGTGGTCGATCAGACCAACCCACTGAGCCAGTTGACTCACGAGCGCCGCCTGTCCGCCCTCGGCCCCGGCGGCCTGAACCGCAAGCGCGCCGGTTTCGAGGTCCGTGACGTGCATATTTCGCACTACGGCAGAATCTGCCCGATCGAATCGCCCGAAGGCACGA
>JACZTW010000056.1 GCA_022573485.1 Planctomycetota bacterium | reverse complement strand
CCCCCGACTCTTCGGAGATGATGTCCAGGATTTCCGGACATTCCGTCGTGCCGATGAATAGGGTGTGGATGGCCACGTTCAGGATCTTGGCCATCTTCCGCTCCTCGCGCACCAGCCAATCGCCCTGGGTCGGCTCACCGTCGGTGAGAAAGATGATGTGCTTATTGTTGGTCCCGCGCGCCCGAAATTCCTTCAACGCGTCCCGCAAGGGCAATTGGTAATTGGTCACGCCCGAGCAAACCACGTTGGAGGCGATTTCGACAATCTTGTCGTAATCCCGGGTGAAAAATCGGCCGGCATAGCTGTACTTGCGAGAAACATGGTTGAACTCGATATATCCGATCCGCATCCGTTTCTTGCGCACCAACTCGACCAATTTCGTGACGACCGACGAGGTCCACCGCGCATAGCGGCCCTCCATGGATTGGCTGACGTCGCGGACGATCACCATTTCGCCGCCCACGTGCTTCTTTTCGCGCCGGTAAACGCGAGGCAGACTGGGTTGGATGCGATCCATCCAATTGGCGGTTTCTGCGGGATCGGCATCGAGAAACTCTTCGAAGGATTTCATCCGCTTCCACGTGCGCGGCGAACCCCCGGGATGCACCTCCGAGTCAGAGATGTTGCGCTCCAGGCGGCCGTTGATTCGGCCCAGCAGTAATTCCAGATTCTTGACCGATTGCGGCGCATTGAATTGATATCGGCTTGAAGGCTCGCCGCCGGACTTGGCCTGCAATTGCACCGGTTTGTGCTCGTCGGAGCCGCTATCCTCCGAATCCAGAGCCTCCATCAGATCGTCCGCGAAATCGCTCTCGCCTTCTCCGGCTGCCGCCTGTTCTTCGCTTTCGCCCTCTTGGGCGGCGTCCTGTCCCTGCTGGGCTTCCAATTCCTCATCCCCCGCCTGCTCCAATTCGGCCATCTCCTGCTCTTCGATGATGTGTTGCAGGATCTCGTCCAACATATCGTAGACCTCCTCGGGCACGCGGAAGGTGAGGATGTACTTCAAGACCCGCAAGTCCTCGACCGTGGCCGTGGTTCTGCCCTGGAGCAAGGCCAGCGCCTTGATCATCCGCGGCACCTTGACCAACATGGTGCGGTCGGTGAGGAGGGAATTGGACGGATTGCAACCATATTTGTTCAGCAGTGCATCGAGAAACCTGCGGTAAGCTCCCATCACCATGGGCGGTAGCACTACGCCCTGGATCGATCGGCTCGCTTCGGCAAGCAGATCCGCCGTCACGGTCTGCTCAACTGTGATTTCCTCCGGCGGGCCGTCGATCATCAACATGCCGGTCTCGGGGTCGTAGTACACTCTGAGTTTCGGCCTGCCGACTTGCATGGAATCGGCGGAGTCGGTTTCTTCCTCTGCCTGCACCTCGAACCCCGCGAGACGCAGGGCAGCCTTTCGCGCCAGTATTTCCAGCGGGTCCGGATTCTGGGCACGGTGGTCTTTCTCGATGCGCTGCTGGCCCCATACGGGTCCGACGAGCACGAGTGCTGCAAATGCTGTTAATACTACAGTTTGTCTCATGATCAGATCCCTCTCGAATCTCTCTCACTCAGGCCCGGCCGGTATCTCCGGAATGCTGTCGCCCAGCAAAGCACCACTCATGCCGGACATGTTCTGCGCCTCGACATCTATGTCCGTCAGGATCCTGCTTACCATCCTGATCACTTGTTCCGCGTGCATGCTCCCCGGCACCGGTGGGAGGAATGAAGTAACAGGCTCGACCGCGCCGGCGTTTTCTTCCGTGTCCACATACTTGGTGATCAAATTGAGCACTTCGTCGAAGTACCGGCGCGTGCCCTTCAGCACCACCGTGTTGCGGTTCAAATAGTCCAAATCAACGGGCAGCGAGTTCGGATACACGGTCGAAATGACCGTGCGCGTCATGGTGACGATTTCATAAGCGCCCAGATACTTGGGCCGGTACAACACGAATGGTTCGGGGAGGACCGGGGCGTCGGTATCGGGGTTATCAATGTTCTCGCAGTGCTCGATGAATGCTTCGATGAGCACCATTTTGTCCGCCGGCGCGACGACCATCAGGGTACTCGTCTGATATCGAGGCCAGACAGAAATATCTCCCGCCCGGCGCGGGCCGGTCTCGAAATCCCACAGGTCCAGATCGGCAGACGCCTTGCGGGCGGCGCCGCGGGTCTTCTCGCCAAGCATCTCGATAATGCCCTCGGCCACATCATCCACATCCGCCCACAGCAGCGTGAAGGTCTTGGTGAGCAGGCCGTCATCGATAATTTTGTGATCAATCTCGATGGCGCGAACCAGCGCCTGCTCAACCATATTGCGCGGGCCGCTGATGGAGAGGGCCTGATTGCCCGGCAGGGCCACGATGTTGAGGTTCTCCGGGCCGTCGCCTGCCAGCCGGCGCTTGATGCGATCGCGGGCCCGCGCACTGGCGTCCTTTTTCTTGTCGCCCGACCGCCGCGATGTTTGAATGCCGCCGCCGCTATACAGCATATTCAGCAGGTCGGCGAGGTCGTCCGCCCGGGCATTGACGCAATCGTAAATCTTGTAGATGACCTCGATTTCGCCCTCTTCGCGGTCGAGCTCGGGCACAAGTTCAGCGGCGTACTCCACGATGCTCAACGGCGCGGTGACCCAGATACTATTGGTGTTGGCCAGCACCGAGAGCGAAGCCTGTCGGGCGCGGGCTTTGGCCTTGCCACTGGCGCGCAACTGCGTCTCCGCCAGCTTGATTTCCAACATCTGCTCGATTTGATCGGCCACGACTTCGGCGTCGGCGTAGATCATCTCGAACCGCCGCGTGACGATCCCGTCCTCTGCGGCCGGACGATCCAGAGTCTGGATAATTCTTTCAATCTCATCGAAGCGATCCTCCGCTGCGAACACGATGATGCTGCGCGCGGAGATCGACGTGCGAATCGTGTTCTTATCCAAAGCGCCCGGCTCCGTCCGACGCTTTCCTCCTTTGGGCGCGCCTGCCGTCGAGAAGAGATTTTGAATCGCTTCCTGAACGACCAGCGGGTCGGCGTGCTCCAAGTCAAAGTTGCGGCGCACGAACTTCACTGAGCTGTCGTCCGAGTCCAGTTGCTCGATGAACTCAGCCAGCTCGGGCATATCTTCCTTTGGTGCGTGGACGATGATCCCGCCGGGAATGAGAGCCATTCGAATCGTTTGGGCCGGTGCGGAGGCGCCGCCCTTGGGCGGACGCCGGGTGCCGCCCCCAGCGGTCGGCGCGATGAACAAGCTGATGATGGCCTCCTTCACTTCCTCCGGCTCGATGTTGGCGAGCATGAAGGTCCGCTTCTCGAACTCGTTAAGATCCGGATCCATCAAGTCGATCATCTGGCGAATGTGTTTAATCTCACTTCCGGAGACGGTGCCGGTGATGATCACGCCGCGCGGCGTGGGAATGAACTGAGGCCCGTCCTGATCTCCAGGTTTACCCCGCTTCGGGCCGCCGTAGACCGTATTGAGCATGCTCACGATGTTGTTGGGGTCGGCGTACTTGATCTCCACGAACTCGATGCTCCCGCCGTCCTCCTCCCGGGCCTCATCGAACAACTCGATGAGCGGCAAAATCTCATGCTCCCACTCGCGCTGCGAGCCCCGGAAGAACACCCGGCTCGTGGCATCGTCAGCGACAAACCGTGAGACGTTACTCGACTGCCGTGCCGCTCTCTTGCCTTTGGGCGACGGCGCGGCGCTTTGAGCCATGATCAATCTCAAGTAGTTCACCACTTCGCTGGGCTTGGCGTTTTCTAGTCGGACTACGAATGTCGTGGGCTTGGGCATCTGCCCGTCAAGCTCCTTGATGAGGCTCGCAGCCGTATTCATCATCGCCGGCTCGCCTCTCACGAACAAAACGCTCCCGATGACCTCGATGTTGAGGTTTTCGGGGCCGCGATCACCTTTCTTGCCCGGCGGCGCCAACAGCGACAAGACCTTGGCGGCGATTTGATCGGGGTCCGCGTGCTCCACCCGCACCTGCAGGAACTTATTCTCGAACTCCTTGTCCAGGAAATCGGCGATGATGCGTTTGGCGTGGTCGATCCGTTCTTGCGGCCCGAGCAAAACAAGCGAGTTGCTCCGCGGGTAGGGGATGATCCGTAGTTCATCGTTCCCGCTTGAGGTCACGACGCGGGACGTTTCGCCCTTCTTGCTGCGGCTGGTGGTCCGAATCCTCGGCTTTCGCCCGCCGTTGACGATCTCCTCAAGGATCTCGGCCGCCGATTCCGCCTGGGCGTGTTCCAACTTGATGACCACCGGGTCAGGGAAATCCGGGTCGGCCGGCGGCCGATCGATGACCTCCAGTATCTTCTTGACTTCAGCAACTTTGTACGGCAAACCGCGGACCAAGAGCACGTCGTAGTCGTCATCCGGGATCACGAGGATCTTTTGGGCCTCGCTTGTGCTGGGATCGTTCTTAACATTTCGCCCACGGCTCGTCCGGCGCCCCCGGAAGTTGCCCTCGGATGCGCCCGTGATGACGTTGTCGACGAGGACCATCAGTTTCTCGAGCGCTTCGGAAGGCTCGATATACTCGACCGGAAGGATGGTCAGTTCGGCTTCACCCGTGAGCATAGGGCCGATTATGACCATGTAGTCTTGGATTTTCTCCAGGATGTCCACTCGGCCGGTGTAGTCGATGACCCCCGTGCCTTCCACCGTCGTCATGAGCACCCATTCGCCGAACATGTTGGAGACTTGCTCGTTGAACACGCGCATGTCCGCGGCGGATTCAGGCCTAAAAAAGACGCGGACAATGTCCGACTGCATGAGTTTAGCCTGGGCCACTTCCAGCTTGACGGCCTCGATGCTGGTGAACAGGCGGCTGGGCGGCAGCTTGAAACGCAGCTCCTTGAACGCATCCAGTTCCAAGCGGAATTCATCGGTGTTGTAGTACAGATACAGCGGCGGCAGCACCTCGTAAAACAGCAGGTCGTTGATCTGGTGCAGTGTGGTGCGGAAGTCGGTGAGTTCGGCGCTGACGTAGGTGATCAGGCTATCTTCCGGCCGGGCGCCGACGAGCTTCACCGGCAGACCCAGCACGGGCAGACCGGTCTTGCGAGCGAACATCTCCACCAATTCGATGTAGCTGCCGTTGCGTAGTCCGAAGGAGTACTGGCGCTCATCGAAAGGCTGTCGGTAGTTGTCTTCCGGCTCGGTGGGCGGTTCCGCGCCCGGCGGGGTGTACATCTTCCGAGGCCGCGCGATGGGCGGACGTTTGGCAGCGTCCTCTTTCTTCACTTCTTCCTTTTTGCCTTTCGGTTCGCCCCCTTTGGACGGCGGGGTCGGCCGGCGAACGGGTCGCTTGGGCCGAGCCGTGGTCGGCGGTTTGGTGCCCTTCTTCTTGTCGAGTCCCTGCTCCTTCTTTATCTGCTCTCTCTTTTCCATCATCTCGAGCAGATGCTCTTTCATTTTGTTGAGGATCTCGTCGCGGCGCTTTCGTTCCTCGGGCGTCAATTCGCTGATCGGACGGTCGATGAACTCGCGCTCCTCATCGGTCAGCCCGTCATCGATCACGAGCGGCGGCTCCTGGAAGACAAACCCCTCGGCAGAGCGAGGTGCGAACGTCGAGACCGCCAAGAGCGCCCCCGCGCCGAGAATCAGCATGGCGATCACGCCGCACTGCCGGCCGCGCGTTTGCGATTCGACGCCCGGGCTAATTTGATGACTTCGATAATTCATTGGATGACTCCTGTGCTGCTTGCTTGTCGCCTTGGGCTTGCAGCTTGATTTCATTGGCGGGCGCCGGCGGGCCGACCTGCTCGGCCTTGTGCGCGTCCTGCCAGGCCCACAGAAGCTGTCGAAACTCGCCGAATTCCTCGATCAACTCGTCCAGCAGCCTGCTCTGTGAAAACGACTCGTCGTATTGATAGGCCCACAGCGTGTTCGGCTGGCCTTCTTCTTCTGTTTTACTCACAACAAGCCCGAGCCGATGCACCAACTCCAAGGTTCCGCCGTCAAATTCTTCGCCGATATTGAAGTAGACGGGCGGTTCCTCCTGCACCTTGCGAGAACCTCTACGCCGGCTTGATCTTGCGACCTTTTTCACAACCAGGACGGAGTCGTTCATGAAGCCCCGAACGATCTTCTCGTCACGCTCAGGATCACCGGTATCCGGATGATCGGACTCAGTACCGCCGGGCACCTGCCCAGAGGATGTTTCGGCCACCTCCGGCGGATCTGGCTCCGGTCTGACAGGGTCGAACGGCCGCCAGGTCTTGAAGATGTTGTACGCGGCCATGGTGGCCTCGCCCAAGCGACCCATCTTTTGTTTGCCATCCTCATCCGGCGGCGTTTTGGGCTTGGCGCCGGCCGCCAGCTTATCCCATTTCTTCTTGTGCGGGATGATGATTGTTTGGATCTTGATCGTCGCGCCGACCTTGCTGCTGTACAGCCTTTTGTCCGGCCTGAGATCGACGCTGCTGACGTACAGCAAATCATCCAGACGGTAGAGGTCGAGCAGGAATTGCATGATGTCCTTCAAGTCGCCCCGGCCTTCCACGGTAAAGGTCACGAGGTCGATCTTTTTCTTTCGCCCTCTGCCGCCGCCTTTGGTCAGGGCGGGCGGCTTCTCACCGCCCACCGTCAGATTCGAGTCGGCCAGTACCGCCTTGGTCCGCCGGCGGATGTACTCCTTGGTGAGATCCCCCACGCTCCGGGCCACGGACTCTTCATCCCCGCCCTCCTCCGCAATCATGTCGCGGAGTCGGCGATAGTGCATCACGTAGCGCTCGGCGGCTTCTTTCTCTTTGACTTTGTCGTCATACTTTTCTTGCAAGGCGACCAACTCGCCGCCGAGATCGCCCAATGGAGAGTCGACCAGCTTCGTGCCCCCCCAGGCGAGCGCGCCCAGCGCCATTACGGGAATGGCAAACTTCGCTATGGTTCGTTCACGCGTCGTCATGCTCGGTGCCACCATGCCGGAACGGAAGCCGGCGCCGTCTAGCCTTTCTTCTTGCCCTTCTTGTTTTGGTTCTGCAAGTCAGCGATTCGCGCCGACTTCACGAACATCTTCGTATTCGTTGGATAATCTTCGTCGCGGCCCTCGTATTCGATTCGATTCGTTGTGGCATTGAAGACGCGAACCCTCTCGTCCTTTCGCTGGCCTGGGCGAGTCATGTTGTTCAAGTCCGCTTCGAGGTCTTCGACGATCTGCGAATCCTTCGCGAAGATCCGAAAGCTGATCTCACCCCTGGAGGCCAGCAGGTCCATACCGCCGATAAAGGCCATCTCCGTGTCCGGGAACACCTCGGCCAGCAGCTTGAGTTCGTCCGGCCAGACCACTTGTGCCGCCTGCCACTGCTCGACTTGCTCGACAATGCTGCGCACCTCGTTGTAGGTCTTGAGTTCGCGATCCAGCCGGGTGATCTGTCTCTTGAGATCCTTGATCTTGTTTTGCTTCGGCATCACCAGGACGGCATAGCCCAGCGTCACGATCAAGAGGACGCCGGCCACGACGGCGCCGGCCAGCGGCATCTGCCGGCGGCGGCGTTCGGCCACGCCGATGGGCTTTTTCGGCGCCAGGAAATTGAACTGCAACTTATCCTCGGAAGCGTGCCCGACACCCAGGCCCACCGCCGCCGCAAAAGCGCGGGCGTGATCGCCCTGATGACGCTGCGGATTCAAAATCGGATCAGGGTTGTACGCCTCCGCAGCTACGCCGAACCGTTTGGATATCTTGGCTACCAAGGCGTCCTCGAAGCCGGAACTGCCGCCCACGATGATGCGATTGAAGCGGGCGCCCGGATCGGTGCTGCGATAGGCTTCCGCCGACCGCGTGATCTCGACCATGAGTTCGTTGAGGATTCGATCCTCGGCGGACGGCTTCACTGGCGTCTCTGTAGCGGGCGCCTCTACCTCGGGCAGAAAATCGATCTCGACGGCCTCTTCACCCGCCGCTTGTTCCTCGTCGGCGGGCGTTTCTTCCGGCAAGGAGTCCAGAGCGTCATCGAAATCGCCATCGACAACGTCGTCGGGCTGCTCGTCGAGCGCTACAGAGGCCGCCCGCGAGAAAACCAGCACGCCGTCGCGAATGATGCCGATTTCGGTCAATGACGGCCCGACGTCGACGAACATGATCCGGCCGTCGGCCTGCCCGCCGAGCATTTCGTTGACGGCCACCATATTGGCGAAGGGCCGCAGGCCGACGCGGTCGAGCTTCAAACCGGCCTGCTCGCAGACTGATTTGTAGAAGCTCAGCACTTCATACCGCACCGCGGCCACCAGCACATCGGCTGTGTTCGAGGCGCTGTCCTGCTGAGTCACAGCAAAATCGACGATCGCATCGTCAAGCGGAAAGGGCAATTCCTTGGCGATTTGCAACTGCACCATGCCCGCCAAATCGTTGAGATCGGCCGCCGGCAACGACATCGTGTTCAGGACCGCCTGATCGCGCGGAATATCGACAATCACCGACGTCGTTCGGATGCGCGCGCTCGAAAGCACCTGCCGCACAAAACCGCCCAGCGAATCGGCGTCCTTGACGGACACGTGCTCGGGCAGCTCGGCTGCGACGGACTTCAAAGCCCGGGCATTGTGCCCGCTGATCCGCCACTGCACCACGCGCAGGAAGCGGCTGTCCCAATCCAGGCTGACCACCTGCTTATCTCCGCTGAGACCGAACAACTTCATCTCCTTCGCGGGTGCCGCGGATCGGGTAGGTGCCCAATGCCGTGAGATCCCGGTAATACATAAACTGCGGCACGTGGCCGCGGAGTTCGACCACGGCCTCTAAACGAACCATCATGCCGAGGTGATCGGCGTGCCCGATCGCCTCAATGTGGAACTGCTGGGCGCGGGCTGTGATCTGTGCATAGATCGACGCCAGCGCCTGTTGTGAAATCACACTCTCGGTCAGCGGCCAAGCCACCGTAGCCAGTTGCTCTCCTTCGAGATTGGCTCGCGCGGCAATGATCGCATCTACATCTTCTTCGGAGAAACTACTGTTGACCAAGCACCGCAATACCTCGCGCGGCGCGGTGTTAATATTGATCAAGCCCATTTGTCCCGGCTGTCGAATCGCCGTCGTGCGATCACACAGCACCGGCAAATCTTCAGCAGTCACCGGGCTGAAAACCGGTGGACCGGACGAACCGCTCCCGCCGCCGCCGCCGCCACCGTCCTTACCAGTATTGGCATCATCATTCGCGCCCTTGTCGGAGTTATCACCGCCGCGCGGCGCTTTGCCCTTACCAGTATTGCCACCGACGGTGTAGGAACCGTCGAGCAGTTGCACGGGACTGCTGAATGTGGTGCCGTTGTTGCGTGCCGCAATAATGTAGTTGATGATTTCTTCGTCGACGTACTCGCTCAAGCCCTCTTGCAGCTCGCGGATATCGCCGTTCAAATCGAGACGCGGCAGGTTGTCGTTGCTGCGGTTCAAGTCGCGCGACCAAACCGTCAAATAGGGGTATGCCCCACGATGTAGAACGTCGTCCTGATTGTCCAGCGGCAGCGTCAGTTTGCCGTCCTGCTCGTTGGGATCCAGGATGCCGTTGCGATTGAAGTCCTCGCCGTACAGGATTTCCGGCGTGAAGCCGGCCACCAAAAGCAGTTCCTCGACAGTCTCGAACGAACCGTTCTTGATCGTGTATGGCGGATCCAGCGCCATGTAGTGCTCCATCTCCGCCCCCTGCTCGCGAAGCTCATCGTCTTGATCCCGCCAGTCCAGCAGAGCGTCAATCAGCGGCTCGATCTCGGTCTCCTCCGGCAGCACCGCCGAAAACAGCGTGGCCAGTTGCTCGGCCGTCGCGAGATTGAGGTTCAGCTTGCTCGATTCGTCGGTAATGCCGTAGCGCACCGAGGCATGGTCGTCGAGCGGATCGTCCGCCACCAGACTGTAGCGGAAGGTCATCTTGGTCCGATCGAGTTCCTCGTCCACGTCGCGGCGAGCCTCATCACCCAGCATGCTCCACACCACTTGATTGTGGAACAATTCTTCATTGTCGTACCACACGCTCGGATCGTGGCGCGTCTCGCGCAGGATCAGCAGGGCGTGCTGAATGCCCGACTCCGCCGCCAGGCGCAGTTGCACTTGGTTCTGCGTGGCATGCACGGCGGCGCGATGGGCGTTCACTTCAAACGCAAAGCTCGCCACCAAAATGCCCAACAGCGCCAGGATGAACAACATCATCACCAGTACCAAACCACGATTGCGGGTTGCAAATTGCGGATTGCGGATTGCGGATTGCGGATTGCGAATTGCGCGGCGAACAACACGATCGGACTGGAGCGCAGATTCACACGCTGGAGCGAATCCTCGCCTACGGTCAACGCCGTTCTCAAATCCGCAATCCGAAATCCGCATTCCGCAATTCCTCAAATTCCGCCTTCAGACAGATCGGCTGCCGCGCGCGTCACGCGCGAACCGAAGAACGTGTCGGCCTGCATCAGCCGCACATAGGCCGTGTAACTCCGCGGCGGAAAAATCTCGTCTTCCTCGAACTCGAAGTCTTCCTCGTCGAACTCGATCTCCATGTCCTCCTGCATTTGCGTCTCGTAGCCCAGCGTGACGCGGATCATTTGCGGCAGCGCATTGCCCGTCGAGATGGTCCAGTCGCGGTGCCAGTCCGCCCCGTCAAAGTAGCGAAACTCCAGATACTTGACGGTCGGCGCGTAGAGTTGCAACTTGAAAGAGCGCTCGACGTCTTCGTCCTCGGCCTCGAATTCCCGCTCATCGACCTCGCCGGTCGTCACCACTGCTTGGCGCAGCGTCTTGAGTTCCTGGCGCACCAGTCCGAGCGCCAGCGGGATGCCTTCCTCGTCAACAATGTCTTCGTCCCAGGCAATGAAGTAACGCACTTGCTTAACATCGTGCTGGCCCGGCAGCGGATTCTCAAAACGGTCTCGCTTGCGGAGCAGCTCCTTACTGGGCACATCGATGGTCTGCATGGTCAGGTCGTAACGCTGGCCGATCACGCCCGGCCCGAAACCGGGTACGAATCCGCCGGCCGCCCGAATTTCGTCGGTGATCTGCCGCAGCAGTACGCGTGCCAGATGCGCTTCCTGCACAGCCGCCAATCCCCGTTGGCGATGTTCCATCGTGTTGCGATAGAACTGGAACAGGATCGACAGAAGCAGCAGCACCAGCGACAGCGACAGCATGACTTCCAGCAGCGTGAACCCACGACGGCGGATCATCATGACCTCCCTCCGCCCCGCGGCCGAGGCCGGTCGCCGTCTCGCCCGCTGCCACCCTCGGCCGGATCTTTACGCTCACCCCCGCGCGGCCTGGGGCGCGCCCCGCCCGTGCCTTCCAGCGTGTCGCCCCCAACCGGTCTCTTGCGTCTGGGCTGCTGCCCGCTCTGGAACTGCGTGGGGTCAAACGACTCCGGCCCGGTCGGCAATTTTGATGGATCGAGCAGGCCCATATCCATGGCTTGCTGAATCTGCTCAGATGAGAATCCGAATCCCTGCCCGAAGATTTCCAGGAGCAGCGGCATCAGTTCCAACAATGTCTCCAGGTCCATCTCTGCAAACGCCGCCGGCGAGAAGTCCAGCGGATCCAGATCCGGCGGCAGCGATGCTGCCAGCTCTTCGATTTTCTCGTCGGTCACTCCGAAATCGCGCTGCAAGTTCAGCGTCGGCGGCGTCGCGCGGAACGAATACAGCATCAGCACGGCTTCGGCATCCTCGATGTCGCCCGGCTCAAGGTCTTCTTCGGGCGGGCCATAGAGGATTTCCGTGGTGACCTCGAAGATGTCCTCGAGGTCGTCGTGCTCTACCATCGTGAAGCGGAAGAAATAGCCCGGAAACGACTTCCCGAAATCGCCCTCCATCACGCCGTCGGCGCCCATCTCGCGCTCGAGGTTGATCGCCCCACTGTCGAGCTGGGCCAGCTTGGCCTCCGCCAGCAGCAATGCCTGCGTCCGACGCTCATTGTCATAGCCGATCTTGATCGACGTCTGAAGCTGAATGCCGATGATCGACATGCCCATGAACAGAATGGTCAGCGCCAAGATCACTTCCAGTAACAGAGCGCCACGACGACGGGATAAATGCGGATTGCGGATTGCGGATTGCGGATTGCGGATTATTGCTTTGGGGCAACGACGCGCGGGTCGATCGTTTAGCGGTGACCCACAGGGAAGCGCGTTCGCTGCAATGACTTGAGGATTGTCGTGTTTCCGGTTGCTCATTCGTTCTTTCGCATGTTGATCTCGAGCACGTCGTCTTCGGTCAGCGGCTCGGGACGGAGGAAATCGCGCCGCAGGATCGGCGAATGACCTTTTTCCAGCAACACATCGATCTCTTCCTCGCTCAGCGGCCGTTGCAGGAACACCATGCCCAGTCGGCCGTCGTAGATCACGTCGAGTTGCGGGTAGTTCTCCAGTTCCGACTCTTCGAAGTCATCGTACGGCACGTCGATCAATCGAAACGTCATCCACTCGCTGGTGCCGTCAGGATCAAAGATGAGCACCCAGGGCTCATCCCGCTCCAATCCCATTTCTTCCTTGAGTTGTTCCTCATCGGCGAATTCCTGCTCTTCGAGTTCCGCGATGACGCTCTCGAACGTCGGTTCGCCGAACCGCACCTGGAAACACCACACGTCTCCGAGAAAAGTATCCGCGATCGCCCACGACGCCTTGACTGGATAGAACTCTTCCGGCTCCTCGATGGGGTCCGCCTCGAATTCGATGTACGGCTGGCGTCGATCGTGTTCGGACAGTTCTTCCCACTCGTCGTCGAACTCATCGAGGAAGCGAACGCGATAGCGCAGCCCGTCGAGCATGGCATTGGCCCGCGTGAGCGTCAGCAGCGCCCGCATCCGTCCGCCCGATTCCGGCAGCGACGAACGCGCCAGCGGCGATCTGAAGCTGGGCACCACCATGAACGCCATCAGCGCCAGCAACCCCAGCACCAGCATCAGCTCCAGCAATGAAAACGCACCACGAGCCGCGGGCTTCAGCCCGCGCGGACACTCGATCACGAATGAACGCCCCCGTTTCGCGGCGCTGTTCCCACCGAGTTGCACGATCAGTCTTCCTTGCGGAAGTTCCCGATATCGTCCTCGGTGTCTTCCTCTTTGTCCGGGCCTTTGCTCAGAAGGTCGAAGCCTTCCTCGTTGACATCACCCGGATAGCGATAAACGAGTTCCTCGCCCCACGGATCCAGGAAGTCTGCCGAGCTGTTGACGAACTGATACCAGCGCTCATCGTCATCATCAATATCGTCGGGGCGCTCGCCCAAATCACTCAGCGTCTCAGGATAGGTGCCGAGCTGCAGGAAGTACTGCTCGATGGCCATCGAGATCGTGCCCGACGGGCCGGTCATCGCAATAGCTGCCTTCTTGTAAGCTTCGGCGCCCGCGCCGGTGATCGTCGGAATGACGAACGCTGCCAGCACGACCAGAATCCCCAACACCAGCATCACTTCCAGGAGCGTAAAACCCCGATGTCGATACATTCTCTGTGGACCCATATCAAAACTCCTAATCTCGCGAACCTCTGAACTCTTATACTCCTCAACCCGTGGCGGGTTACATGTTTGCACTCATGGTCAGGATCGGTACCAGCAGGGCGATGGCGATGGCGGCGACGACCCCGGCGATCGCAGTCAGCAGCAGAGGCTCAACCATCCGCACGCCCAAGTCGATGGACCGCGCTGTACGGACCTCGTTGGTGTCTGCGATCTGCACCAGAACTTTCTCCAGGCTGTTGCTCTCTTCCGCGACGGCGATCATGTCCACCATGTCCAACGGGAAAAAGGGACACTGACTGAAGGGTTCCGACATTTGCTTGCCTTTTTGCACAGAGTCGGTAGCTTTGTCGATTTCTTCTGCGAGGATTTGATTGCCGGCTGAATCACGCGAGATCCGCAGGGCCTGCAAGATCGGCACGCCGCTGGCCAGCAACGTGCCGAGGATGCGGCAGAAGCGGCACAAAGAAACCATTATCAGCGTCCGCCCCAGGACCGGAATTTTCAGCTTCCAAAGATCAATGCTCCGCCGGCCGGCATCGGTGCGGGCGTAGGCCAACACAACGGTGACCGTGCCGAACAATACAATGAGTATCCACACGCCGTAACCGGACAGAAAATCCGACACGCCGAACACCACATGTGTCAGAATGTTTGGCTTGGCGCGCTCGATAAAGGGCCTGAGCTTGGGCACAAAATAAGTCAGGAGCATGGTAATCAGGCTCGAGCCGACGAACAGCAACACGCAGGGATAAATCATCGAGCCGATCAGCTTGCTGCGCAGTTCGTCCTGCCGCTCGATGAAGTTGGACACCCGCGTGAGCACATCCTCCAGAAACCCGCCGCGCTCGCCCGCACGCACCATCGAGACATACAGCTCCACAAATGCCTGCGGATGCTTGCTCATGGCGTCGGCCAGACTCATCCCGCCGGCGACATCCTCGGCAATCTCGCGCGAGATTTCCTTCATCAACGGATTGGACGACTGCCGGGCCAGCACCTCGAGCGAACGCATCATGGGCACGCCCGCCCGGAGCAAGTCGGCGAGTTGCCCGTAGAAGCCGGCCACGTGCCGCAGCTTGATCCGCCGCCGCGTGCTGATCAGCGTCGACTTGGCCGCTTCACCGCCTTCGTCGATTTTTACCGGTTACAGCCCCCGCTCGTTCAACAGCTTGAACGCTGCCTGCCGAGACTCCGCCACCCGCGTACCCGCC
>JACZTW010000055.1 GCA_022573485.1 Planctomycetota bacterium | reverse complement strand
AAGGTACGCCGGGCGGTCGCTCTGTTTGACGTCATCCATACCGTCGACCGGGTGAAGCTCGCCGGCGCTCTCGCCGACGAAATGGCACGCGCCGGGCGAATGCTCCCGTGCTTCATTCAGGTCAACACCGGGGAAGAACCGCAAAAGTCCGGAGTGGCGCCCGGAGAGGCGGACGCTCTGATTTCTCAGTGCATTGGCGCACTTGGACTCAACGTCATTGGCCTTATGTGCCTGCCGCCACTCGACGAAGAGCCGTCACTGCATTATTCGTTGTTGGCTGATATTGCTGGCCGTAACGGTCTCAGCGGGCTCAGCATGGGAATGACTGGCGACTACGAAATTGCCGTCCAATTCGGCGCGACCCACGTTCGCGTTGGCACGGCGATCTTTGGTGAGCGGCCCGCGCCAGCCATCAGCGCGGCTTGATGCACAGCTTCGAAGTCGGTTTGCATGCGTCGAGAATTTGCCGGAGATTTGGTTCGCTCACCGCCACGCAGCCCTGAGTGGGTCCGAAATCCGGGCGGGCGACGTGGAGAAAGCGCCCACCGTTTCCGTCGGCATGTTGGGCGTCGACTACCGTTTGCACGACGGGGCCTATCAAATCGCGAAAATCTATCGCGGTGCGGTCTGGGATGTCGACGCGCGGGGTCCGCTGGGACAAGGAGGCGTGGACGTCCACGAGGGCGACTACCTGCTGGCGGTCGATGGCGTGCCGCTGGATGCGACGAAAGACCCGTGGGCTGCGTTCGTGAGCAAGGGCGGGAAGATCGCGACACTGACGGTCAGCGACAAGCCGCAGATCGACGACGACGCCCGCCACATTGTCGTCAAGTTGCTGGATAACGAGCGCAGGCAACGCTATCGATCCTGGATCGAGCACAATCGCGCCTATGTCGCGGAGAAGACCGGCGGGCGTGTGGGTTACATTTATGTACCCAACACCGGCGTCAGCGGGCAGAACGATCTGTTCCGGCAATTCTACGGCCAGGTCGAGAAGGAAGCGCTGATCATCGACGAGCGTTGGAACGGCGGCGGGCAGATCCCGACGCGTTTTGTCGAATTGCTCGAACGCCCGATGGCCAACTACTGGGCGGTGCGCGACGGCCACGACTGGTCCTGGCCGCCAGACAGTCATCAGGGGCCCAAGTGCATGCTCATCAACGGCCTGGCTGGCTCCGGCGGGGATTACTTTCCGTTCTATTTCCGCATGCGGGGTGTCGGCAAGCTGATCGGCATGCGCACCTGGGGCGGACTGGTCGGCTACAGCGGCAATCCGCGATTGATTGACGGCGGCAGCATCACGGCACCGACATTCGCGTTCTACGAACTCGACGGCACCTGGGGCATCGAAGGCCACGGCGTGGATCCGGACATCGAGGTCATCGACGACCCAGCCCTGATGACCGACGGCGGCGACCCGCAACTCGATGCCGCCATCGCGCACATGCTCGACGAACTCAAACGCAACCCGTACAAAAAGCCCGCCCGACCCGCCTACCCCGACCGCAGCGGCATGGGCGTCAGCGAGGAAGACAAGTAGTCGATTGCGGAATGCGGATTGCGGATTGCGGATTGCTGAATCAGAGACGCGACCGTAAGGGAGCGGTTCATCCGCGCTCAGACTTGCTGTGCGGCGGAGGTTGCTTTGGCGCGGAGGGCGTCGGCGGACTCGGTGACTTCCTGGGCCATCTTGGTGTTGGGGAACTCGGTGCGGATTTGCTCGCCGACGGCGATGGCGTCTTCCCAGCGTTTGTCCGTGACGGCGCTGCGGAACTGCACGCCCAGATCGAGGAGCTTGGCTTTGAATACGCTGCGGGCCGAATCCTCGAGTTGCGAAGCTTCTTCGCGCGTCAAGTATGGATCCAACTCCTTCAATAGTTCGATGGCCCGATCGAGATCTTTCTGTTCCACCGCGTCCTGCCACTGCGTGAGCAGGAGCTCCTTGAACTCCTTCTTACGACTCGCCAGTTCCGTGATGACTTCAGAAACGCGCCGGTCCTTCGGCGCCAGTCGCAGCAAGCGCTCGGTCTCGGCCTGGACGTTGTCCCATCTTCGTTCCCGCAGCAGCAGCCGGGCGTGCTTCAATGAAGTCTGCACCTTGTCCTCGATCACCGTCGCCCGAAACTCATCGACTTCCTTGCGATAATTGTAGGCCTCGAGCCGGTAACCGAAACGGTTCTCCATGTCCTCGATCAAGCTGTAGGCCGCCTCCCAATCTTCCTTGAGGATGTCTTCGCGGATGGCCTTGCGCAGGGCGTCGCGTTCCATGTCGCGGTGGGTAATGGATTTCACGCCGTCGGAAAGCTGGCTGTTGCCGCAGATGGTCTCCAGCAATTCGTTTTGCTTGTTCTGGGCGGACGTGAGATCGATGAACAACTCGTGAATGCGGTGCGAGTTGCCCTCGATCTTGACGAGCAACTCACTGATGCCGGCGACCATCGCACCCAGAAAAAAGATGGCCATCCCGCCCATCAGCAACACCATCGTCGTTCCAGGGCGGCTATCGACGTCGAGGACACCCGGGATCAAGGGGCAGGCCACGATGCCCAGGCCCATGACCATAGCGAAAAGGGTAGCGATTCGAAGCCCACGGCGAGTATTGGTCAGGCGATGATAAGAACTGGCCATCTGGAATAGACCTCAAGAGTCGATGAACGGACCTGCGATACGCTCTTACTTTAGATCGAAGGGACTGTCTGGTCAACCACGAAGTGGCGCTCGGCGAAAACGCAACGAGCCGCGGATCCCGGCGCGCCGAGAGAATCCCGACCTGTCGGGAGCCCGCGCGGACTCACGGATCGTGAGAACGTCGCTTGCGACGGAGATCCGCGTGGCCTGTCTTCGACCCTGAGGCTCAGACCCGAAGGGAAGGCCACGGCTCGGCAGGAGCACGCGAAATACATACGTGACCGTTACTCGCGTGAGCTTGGGGTGATGGTGAGTTTGACTCGTTTTTCGTTGCGCAGGACGACAATGTCGGCCGGCTGCCCGACTTTCAGGGCGCCAATCGCGGCCACGTAATCCTGAATGTTCTCGATGGTCTTGCCGGCCAGTTGGACGATGACATCACCGCCTTTCAGGCCGGCCTGGTCGGCTGGCGCGCCGGCGGTCACGCCTGAGAGCAACATGCCGCGAACGCCTTCGCCGGCATAATCAGGGATCGTACCGAGATACGCGCGACCCATGCTGCGGCCTGGACCTTTCGTGTTCTCTTTCATCAGCACGTAGTCGGGCATGTCGGCTTGCGTGCTCAGCGAGCGGGCAATGAGCGACACAAAGCGGGCGATTTGGGTCAGCCCTTCGTAGTTGACCTTGTCGGCGGTGTCGCGCGGCGAATGATAATCAGAGTGCGCACCGGTAAACAAGCTCAGTACGGGCACGCCTTTCTGGTAGAACGCGGTCGTATCGGTCGGCAGTATGGCCTGCTCCTGAATCGAGATCGACAGCCCGACCGGCACGTTGCGGCGCTCAATCTCGCCGGGCCAGATCGAACTCGAACCCACTCCCTGCACGATCAGCTTGCCATCCAGTCGGCCGATCATGTCCATGTTCAAATAAGCGGCCACTGCCGATTGGATGTTGTCCTTCCGGCCCGTCTTGGCGGCCAACTGGGCCACGAAGTGCTTCGAGCCCAGCAGGCCGAGTTCTTCGCCCGACCAGGCTGCGAAGATGACATCGCGCTTGAGCTTGAGTTTGCCGGTTTTCACTTGGTCCGCGAAGTACTCGGCGATTTCCAGCAGTCCCGCGATGCCCGAAGCATTATCGTCGGCCCCGAAGTGGATCATGTTCTGCTCATCTTCGCGGGCCAGGGAGTCGGAAGAGCCGCCCTTGCCGAGGTGATCGATGTGTCCTCCGATGATCAGTACAGGCGGCTGCGGGCCGTCGATCGGCGCTTCGGCTCGAAGCACCGCGAGCACGTTGCGAGCCTGGCGCGTCACTTTTGCGATGTCAATCGTCGCCTCGATTTGAACATTGGGAATGGCAAAACCCAGCTGCGGCTGCCCGGTGTCGAGTTTGTCCTGCAAAGCCTTCAGTTTCTTGTCAGCCTTTTCCAGAATGCGCTGGGCCAGTCTGCCGGTCATCGAAATTGCGGGGATGCTAACCACGGCGTGGATATCGTCGCGACGAATCCGCACCAGCGGATCTCGGTACTGTGAGTTCGGGCCGGCAAACAAAATCAAACCCCGGGCGCCTTTGTCGCGCACGATGCGCGCTTTGGCGGATCGTGTAGCATACCGGGCCAACTGCTGCCGCCGCTCGGGCGTGATCTCTTCCGGCATGTCGCGGAGCACCATGACCCACTTGTCGGTAACATCCAATTGAACGAATGAATCGTACGCCTCGAACTCCTCCGTTTGGGGCGCCACGATCCCGTAGCCGGCGAAGACCACCTCTGCGGAATCGAACTGCCCGGTGTTGGAGATGCCCAGAGGCTTCCAATCCTCATCAATAGTGAGCCGGGCGTGTGTTTTATCGAGACCGGAGATTTGCAGCTTGTTGCCAGGCCCAAGCGACGCGCCGGCAGTGAAATCGAATTTCTGGAAGTACGTGCCGCCGTCGCCGGCCGGGGCCAGACCGAACCGTTCAAAAGCATCCGCCACGTACTGTGTGGCCAGGCGCTCTCCCTCGGTGCCGGTCATGCGACCTGCCATACGCTCCGACGCCAACGTCACGACATGCACCCGAGCATCCTCCGCTCTGATCTCCGGTTTCGTCGCCGATGGGACATCGTGCGGTGAGCCTTGCGCCCTGTTCTGCTTCTTCGCAGTCTGCCCCAGGCCGAGCATTCGTTGGGCAGCTTCGTGGTTCCAGTCGGCCATGAAGATCTGCGAAGTCTTCTTCGCCGATCGGCGAGAGGTCCAGGTGAGTTTCGTACCGCCCCAGGAGAAGCTCGGCAGGGCGTCAAACTCGGGCGCGTACGTGACCCGCACCGGCTCGCCGCGCCCTGCCACGTCAATCATGTACAGCTCGAAATTGCTGAAGCCGTGCTGGTTCGTCGCGAAGATGATGTACTTGCCGGACGGGTGGTAGTAGGGCGCCCAGGACATCACGCCCATGTGCGTGATTTGCCGCTGGTCGCTGCCGTCGACGTTCATCGTGTAGACTTCCGCAGTCGCGCCCTCTACCGAGAACCGCCGCCAGCAGATCCGCCGGCCGTCAGGGCTGAAAAACGGGCCCCCGTCGTAGCCTTTCGCGTCCGTCAGTCGCCGCACGTTACTGCCGTCGGCGCTCATGACGTAGATGTCGAGCATGTACGACTTGTCACGCTCGAAGATTTTCGAATCCTCGGCCGACAATGTTTCAATGTAGGCGTGGCGATTCGAGGAGAACACGATCAGCCGGCCATCGGGTGACATTGCTCCTTCGGCGTCGTAGCCGCGCGCTTCAGTCAGGCGTGTGAGGCCGTCGGTTTCGAGATCGCGCAGGTAGATTTCGTAATGCTCGTCATAGTCCCAGGAATAGCGTTTCTGTCGCCCGGAGGCGCGCTCCGCGAGTTCCTGTTTTTGTTTCTTGAGCGCGTTTGCGTCGTCGTGAGTCGAGGCAAAGAGCACCTTGCGATCGTCCGGTGTGAACCACGCGCAGGTCGTCTTGCCGTGACCCGGCGAGACGCGGCGAGTGTCGCCGGTTTCCAGATCGAGGGTGTAGATTTGGAAGAATGGATTGTCGGCCTGGCGCTCGCTGGAAAAGACCAGCTTCGAGTCGTCGTGGCTGAAGTAGTCTTCTCCGGCGCGCCGGCCCTCGAAGGTGAGCTGGCGAATATGGGTCATCAGCCGCGCTTCAGCCGCAGCCGAATCCATCTCCGGCTCGCCGGCCCGCGCCGCAGGTTCCTGATCAGCATAGGCCGGCACGATCAGCAACAAGTTCAGGAAAAGAACCAACGAGCGAACACTCTTACGACAAGACATGACCAACACCTCTGGAATCGAGTAATGTCACAATACCAAAGCAGGCATTCTAGAGAATTTTCCGTGTTTTGGGTAGGATGCGGTTGATCGTGTGTGCATGAGCGAGGTCGGCGGATGTCGAAGATAACGAACTACATTGCCGGAGAGTTGCGGCCCCCATCGGCCGGCGAATACCTGGATATCATTGAGCCCGCCACCGGCGAAGTCTATGCGCAGGTGGCGGACAGTACCGCCGATGACGTGGCCGCCGCCGTGGAAGCCGCCCGGGACGCCTTTCCGCAGTGGTCGCACATGCCTGCTGCCGAGCGTTCCGCAATCCTGACGCGAATCGCCGACTTGCTGGAGCAGAACGCCGAAGACTTGGCCCGCGCCGAGAGCATCGATACCGGCAAGCCGCTCAAGCTGGCCCGAACCGTGGATATTCCGAGGGCAGTGAATAGTTTCCGCTTTTTCGCGGCGGCCATCTTGCACGCTCATTCGGAATCACACGCCACCGACTATCAGGCGATCAACTACACACTGCGCCGCCCGCAAGGTGTGGTGGGCCTGATCTCACCCTGGAACTTGCCGCTCTATCTGCTGAGCTGGAAAGTTGCGCCCGCCATCGCCACCGGCAACACCGCGGTGGCCAAGCCGTCCGAAATTACACCGGTCACCGCTCATCGACTGGCGCAAATCTGCATGGAAGCCGGCCTGCCGTCGGGCGTCCTCAACATCGTACATGGAACCGGCGCCAAGGCTGGCGCGAGCCTTGTTGAGCATCCGGACGTGAATACAATCTCGTTTACCGGCGGGACGGCCACCGGCGAAGTAATCGCGCGGGCAGCAGCGCCCAAGTTCAAGAAAATCGCCCTGGAGCTGGGCGGCAAGAATCCAAACATCATCTTCGCCGACGCCGACTTCGATGAAGTCATCCCCGCCAGCCTGCGCTCGTCCTTCGCCAATCAAGGACAAGTATGCCTGTGCGGCTCGCGCGTATTCGTCGAGCAGCAGCGGTACGACGAGTTCGTCGAGCGATTTGTGACCGCAACGCGCAAACTAAAGATCGGTGACCCGCTCGAAGAATCCACGGATCACGGCGCACAAGTCTCGCAGGCCCAGCTTGACAAAGTAACGTATTACGTCGAACTGGCCAAAGACGAAGGCGGCGAGATTCTGTGCGGCGGCCGGCAGCCTGATGCAGTCAGCGAGCGATGCAAGAACGGCTACTTCTTCGAGCCCACCGTGATTACCGGATTGGGCGTTGAATGTCGGGTCAATCAGGAGGAGATTTTCGGGCCGGTGGTGACTATTATGCCGTTCGAGAGCGAGGATCAGGTAGCGGATTACGCCAACAGCACGAAATACGGCCTGTCCGCGTCCATTTGGACGCAGAATCTGACCCGGGCTCATCGCTTGGCTGAGCGGATCGATTCGGGAACTGTGTGGGTCAATTGCTGGATGTTGCGCGACTTGCGCGTGCCCTTCGGCGGCATGAAATCAAGCGGCGTCGGCAGAGAAGGCGGCGCCGAAGCCATGCGCTTTTTCACCGAACCGAAGAACGTCTGCATCAAAATATAGTTTTCTCTGAAGCATAGAAAAGAGTAACCGCAGAGATCGCTGAGAGCGCAGAGAATTCCTCTTGGTGTTTTCCAGAAATCCTCTCTGCGTCCTCTGCGATCTCTGCGGTTAGTTCTTCTTTGGAGTCTTCGTATGTCACGCAATCCGGAAATGGACAACGTCGTCAGCGAGCGCGCCCCGGAGCCTGTGGGCGCGTTTCCACATGCCAAGCGCGTAGGCAGCCTGCTGTTTCTCTCAGGCATCGGCCCGCGAAAGCGCGGCAGTAAGGACATCCCCGGCGTGACGCTGGATGAGACGGGCAAGATCATCGCCTATGACATCGCCGAGCAGTGCCACGCCGTGTTCAATAACGTCAAGATGGTTCTGGAAGATGCCGGCACGCGCTGGGAGAACATTGTGGACGTCACCACGTTCCTCACCAACATGAAAGACGACTTCACGATCTACAACAAGATCTATGCCGAGTACTTCGCCGGCCCCGGCAAACCCAACCCCGCCCGCACCACGCTCGAAATCAACTGCCTGCCCACGCCGATTGCGATCGAACTCAAAGTCATCGCGATTGCAGAATGAAGATTGCAGTCTGCTAAACGACGAAGTCAATTCGTAGAACCCTTCCGATGGCTTGCCGGTTAGCAGACGACTCAGCAACTTGGCGGTACTCAGTACTCAGTATTCAGTACCCAGTCCTCAGTCCTCAGTCCTCAGCACTGCTCTCACCGGACTTGCGTCAAATCCGACGAGTTTGAGCGGCAGCGCGATCAGTTCGTAACGCCCTTCGGGCACATCGCTGAGCACCAGGCCTTCGAGAATGTACATGTCGTGCTTCAGAAACGCTTTGTGCGCTGCCAAATCCTTCGAATCGGCGGGATCCACGCTGGGCGTGTCCACACCGACCAAGTTCACGCCACGTTCCGCAAGCCAATCGACCAGCTCCGGCGACAGGGCGGCGAAATCGGTATTGAATATGCCGGGGTCGGGATAGGTTCCAGTGGCGAACAGCACGCGAGCCTCAGTGATCTCCGCGCTGATTAAGTCCGGTGTGAGCAGCATCCCGCGCGAGGCTGTCACGCGGACCACTTGGCATGGCCCGATGTATCTTTGCAAGTCCACTTGATCGATCGTGGGCGCCTCAGCCCCATAGTGGCTCGGCGCATCGGCGTGGGCGCCGACGTGGACCGTGCTGCGCAGCGTCGAGAGCGTCAGGGCGTCGCCCTTGCGCATGTCCATCAACACTTCCCGCGTCGGCGACGTGTCGCCGGGAAAGACAGCGATCGAATCCGTGATGTGTGGCGAAATGTCGTAGATCATCGGTCGTGACCGCTGATGACTGACTGCTGACTGCTGATCGCTGACAGCTTTCAGAGCTTATCTCGAATCTCCCACAAATCAGGAAATATCGGTTTGAACAGTGACTCTTTCAGGAATTCCACGCCCGGCGAACCGCCGGTGCCCTGCCTATGCCCAATGGTGCGCTCGACCATCTTCACGTGCCGATAGCGCCACTCCTGCAGGCCCTCGTCAAAGTCCGTAACTTGCTCGAGCAGGTTCGCAACGTCCGGCTGCGTGCGGTAGAGATTGATCAACCCTTGTTGAATGCGTTCGTGCGGCACGCTCGGGGCTCGGATATCTTTGTCGCGCAGTTCCGCCGGAATCTGCACGCCGCGATGCTCAAGAAAATCGTAAAAGTGATCAACCAAGGAAGGTTCGTTCAATCGCCGTTCCAACACTGAACGATCGGGCGAGCCCTCTTCCTGAAACTTCAGCAGCTCAGGTCGTTTGTGCCCCAGCAGGAATTCCAACTCGCGAAACTGGGCCGACTGGAAGCCCGATGCCGCCGCCAGCCGATCGCGAAAGCTCAGGAACGACATCGGCGTCATGGTTTCGAGGATGTCGAGCTGGGCGACGAGCGTTTTCATGATCGTGCGCGTCCGTTTGAGCGTGGCGCTGGCGCCGTAAAGGTCGTTGCTCGAAAAATCCCGTTTGATTTTGTCAAACTCGTGCAGCAGCAGCTTAAACCACAGTTCATAGACTTGGTGGATGATGATGAAGAGCGTCTCGTCGTGTTGCGGCGGGTCCGATTGGACATTCTGCAACCGCAACAGCTCCGGCAGTTTCAAGTAGTTCGAGTAGGTCAGCGACATGACAAACGACTCCGGCCCGACCGGCAATTCAAGTCAACAAACACGCCACGGCAATGACGATCATAACGAGCAACAAGCCCAGAATGAAGCCGACGACTCGATCCTGCTTTTTCGCACGTCGCACAGCCTCGGCGTAGGGAATCCGTGAAAAGGATATCATCGTATACAATGGCACGAACCACGTGGGCAATAGCCGAGCCAGGATGCGTTCGGACCGTTTCTTCAACAGGAAACGGGCAGAGCCCACTTGATCGCGCATCTCGACGAAATTACTGACGGCGAGGTCGGCCAGCGCATCGACGTTCTCCTTACGCAACCGATGGTACGCCGCAAAGGTCCGTTCCCAGTGCGGCGCATGTTCCTGAATGCACTCGTTGAGCACCGTGCAGTCCTCAAACGAGGCGTTCATGCCCTGGCCGTAAAACGGCACCACGGCGTGGGCCGCGTCACCCAGCAAGACCACCTTGTCTTTATAATACCACGGGCTGCAGCGCACCGTGGCCAGCGAACTGGTCGGGTTGTTCTGGAAATCCTCAAGCAGTGTCGGCATGTGCCGCATGGCATCAGGAAAATGCCGCTCGAATACCCGGGTCACGTCTTCATCCGTGCGGACCGCGTCGAAGCTGACCTCGCCTTCGAAAGGCCAGAACAGTGTGCAAGTGTACGAGCCGTCGAAGTTCGGCAGGGCGATCATCATGAACCCGCCCCGAGGCCAAATATGCAGGGCGTTTTTCTCCAGCCGAAACCCGCCGCCGGGCGCCGGCGGAATGGCCAGCTCCTTGTAGCCGTGCGTCAGATAGTCCCGGCGAAAGTCGAAGCGGTCCAAGTGCACCATCCGCCCGCGAACGACAGAGAACGCGCCGTCCGAGCCGATCACAATGTCGCCCGGAACCATTTGCCGCTCGCCGCTGGTGCCGTTGGTGATCTCGACCGACGCCGAGTCCAGATCGGCATCCGTGCATTTCTGGTTGAAGCACAACTCTGCATTGGCGTACTTCGATGCGACATTGAGCAATGCAATGTTCAGGCCCGCACGCGAGACTGAGTTGATGACGTGGTGTTTTGCGGTGCCGTATGGCTGAAACGTCAGTTCGCCGGATTCTGCGTGCATCATCCTGCCGCGCATGGGCACGGCCCTCGCCAGCACTTCATCGGCAATGCCGAGTTCCGCCAGGGCGTGGATTCCGCGCGTCGAAATAGCAAGGTTGATCGAGCGCCCCGCCGGCGCATCGCCGCGCCGCGGATCGGGCAGCTTCTCGAACATTTGCACGGCGTATCCCGCCTTGGCGAGATAGCCCGCCATCAGCGCACCGCTCAACCCCGCGCCGACGACCGTGAATTTTGGATTCTTCCTCGTATCCATATCTACGATACGCAAGTAATGAGGCACGTGCTTGCCTCTTCGCGCTATTTCGCAAGCGCTTCCGCGAAGCGCCACACTTCATGAAACGTATTATACAACGGCACCGGCGCGACGCGAACGACGTTCGGCTCGCGAAAATCACACACCACGCCGGCGTCGAGCAACGCACGATGATACTCCTTCGGCCGATCGTGCATCAGGATCGAAAGCTGGCAGCCGCGCCGCTCCGGCGCGCGCGGCGTGATCACTTCAAACCGATCAGCCGGCAACCGACTGAGAAGATACTGCAAGTAGCCGGTCAACTTTTCTGATTTCGCGCGCAGCGCCGACATACCCGCCGCGTCAAACATCTCCAGCGCCGCCCGCAGCGGCGCCGCCGACAGAATCGGCGGATTGCTGATTTGCCAGCCTTCCGCTCCTCTGACCGGCTCGAAGTCCGGCAAGAGGTGCATCAGGAAGCGTTTCTCTGGATCGTTTCCCCACCAACCAGCGAAGCGCGGCAGATCAGTATCGTGCCCGTGTCGCTCGTGAACAAAGCAGCCCGCGATCGCGCCGGGGCCGCTGTTGAGATACTTGTACGAGCACCACACTGCGAAATCGACGCCCCAGTCGTGCAGTTGCAGCGGCACATTGCCCGCCGCGTGCGCCAAGTCGAACCCGACCGTGCAACCCTGCTGATGCGCCAGCCGCGTCACTTGCTCCAGGTCATACAGTTGACCCGTGAAAAAATTCACGCCGGCCAACATCACCAGCGCGATTTGATCGCCCTGGTCGGCCAACGTGCGCTCGATGTCCTCCGCTCGGATGGTGTGTTCGCCGTCGCGCGGCTTGAGAATCACGAGCGCGTCGCGCGCGTCATAGCCGTGATGCTGCAACTGGCTTTTGATTGCGTACGTGTCGGACGGGAAGGTTGGATAATCGATCAGGATCTTATAGCGGTTTTTGGTTGGCCGATAGAAGCTGACCATCATGAAGTGCAGGTTGACGGTCAGGCTGTTCATCATGACCACTTCGCCCGGCAGAGCGCCGACCAGCCGCGCCCCGGTCTCGCGGAACAAATCATGGTACGGATACCACGCCGAGTCGCTCTTGAAATGAGCGTCGACCGCCGAATCAGCCCAGTCGTTCATTTCTTGCTCGACCATGGCCCGCGCCGATTTCGGCTGCAAGCCCAGCGAGTTGCCGCAAAAGTAGATCACCGGCTCGCCGTCCGGCCGGCGCGGAATGTGAAACTGCTCGCGATAACCCCGGAGCGGGTCCGCCTCATCAAGCTGTCGCGCGAAATCTTCATCTGGTTGGAACTCAGAATTCATGGCGAAGATTATAGCACGCGATCGATGTCTGGGTGGCATGGACAATGATCGCTACGGGTCGAATCCGTCTCTTTTCAATCCGAGGAATTCGAGGGCGGTGCGCCACAGCAGGCGGTCTTTCGTTTCGGGGTCGAACGCGTCGAGCGATTCGATCAGGAGTCCCGGTTCGGCTTCGCCGAGCGGGAAGGGATAGTCGCTGCCGAGGGCGACGTGGTCGGCGCCGATCAGGCTGACCAAATGACGCAGCACGTCCGCGTCGTGGACCAGCGAATCGACGTAGAACTTGCCCAGATAGCTGCGTGGGTTTTTATCGTTGACGGTGGCGCAGAGATCGGGGCGGACGTTGAAGCCGTGCTCGATGCGGCCTATGGAGCCGGGGAATCCGCCGCCGCCGTGGGCGAAGCCGATCCGCAGATTCGGCAGCCGCTCCAGCACGCCGCCGAACAAGATCGAGCAAATCGCCACCGTGGTCTCGGTCGGCATACCCACCAGCCACGGCAGCCAATAGCGCTCCATCCGCTCCCGGCCGAGCATGTCCCACGGGTGAACGAACACCGCCGCGCCCAACTCGGCGGCCCGCTCGAAGATCGGGAACAATTCCGGCTGATCGAGGTTCCAGTCATTGACGTGGCTGCCGATCTGCACGCCGCACAAACCCAGTTCGCCGACGCAGCGCTCCAGCTCACCGATGGCCAACTCCGGCGCCTGCATGGGCAGCGTGCCCAGGCCGACGAACTGCTTGGGGAAGTCGCGCACCACGCCGGCGATATGGTCGTTGAGCATTTTGGACAAATCGAGCACGTCTTTCGGCTTGGCCCAATAGCTGAACATCACCGGCACAGTCGAAAGCACTTGCACCGTCACGCCGACCCCGCCGCATTCCTCAATCCGCCGCCCGGGACTCCAGCAGTTGTCCTGAATCTCGCGAAAGAACTTATCGCCCTGCATGATTCGGGCGCAGCACGGCTTGTGATGATCGAGCCGAATAAACCCGTCGTAGCCGTAGCGCGCGCACAGGTCCGGCCACTTTTCGGGGAGAATATGTGTGTGGATATCGATCTTCATGGCGGCGAGTGTGAAGCGTGAATCGTGAAGAGTGAAGCGGAGGGAGCTGGGCGTTGCCTATGATCGGCACGCCTTTTACAAGATGGCAATCTCAACGCTTGCACACTAGGCATTCAATCGCTTCGCGAGGTTCCTCAGCATTCGGGACTCGTGGTCCAGTTTTTCCAATAGTTCCGCAGCAGCTTCTTGTTTCAGGAAGCCTAGCTCGCAGCTCAGTTCGATCTGCGTCTCAAGTTCAGCGCACGATCCCAGGGCGACGTGCAAGAACTGTCGATATTCCTTGTTGCCGAAGCGGTTGAAACCTTCAGCGATGTTCGACGGAACAGACACCGCCGACCGCCTCATCTGCGAAGTCAAACCAAACCGCTCGTCGGTCGGGAAATTCCTGGTGCCCTGGTAAACCGCCACCACAATCTTCTTCCCCAGTTGCCACACCTCAAGATCACGAAAGTTCCGGATCTTGTCACCCATCGCAGAACTCACAAAGAAAAATGCTGAACAGCGCAGGCCGCCGGAGTCTTGGCAATATGCTCCCTTCCTACGCTTCACGATTCACGCTTCACGCTTCACTCACTCAGAACTTAGGCGCCACGGGAACGGCCTTCACTGTGCCGCACTTCTTACAGGTGCGCAACGCCTCGCTGCCGTAAAATTCCTCGAATACGGGCTTGATCTGCGTCGCCAGGTCGGTCAGATAAAACTCGGCGTCGTGGATCTTCTCGTTGCAGTTGTCGCAATACCATACGAAGTGATCATTCTGGCCTTTGGGGCGAGTGTACTCGAGCACCATACCGACGGTGTCGGCTTTGCGCGTCGGCCCATGCGGCACCCACGGCGGCAGCATGAAAATCTCGCCCTCCTTGATGGAAACATCGCGCCGCGTGCCGTCCTCTTCGATAATCTTCAGAATCATGTCACCTTCGAGTTGATAAAAGAATTCCTCGGTGGGATTGATGTGATAATCGTTGCGATGATTGGGGCCGCCAACGATCATGACCATGAAGTCTGTGTTCTTCCAGATCACTTGGTTGCCGACGGGCGGCTTGAGCAAGTGCCGATGTTCGTCGATCCATCCTTTGAGACTGAAAGCATCCCCTAACTTAGACATACCCAACTCCTTGCAAATGCGGTGTCCGGCCCAGCAGAATGGAAGAACGTGCAATTCTATCTGGCGGGTCGCGGAAGTGTCAATTTCGGGCGAGGCGGCATGTTCGGAAGTGCCTGAAAATGATGCTACAATGATACAACTATTGATACCGGTATAGTTAAAGAAGTTGACGGCTTGTGACCGATTTCTCGTTGTATGAGACCGCATGGAAGCGTAGAGGAATTGGAACGCCGGAGGCGTCGGGCTGTGGCGAGGGTCCGGGAGGGA
>JACZTW010000310.1 GCA_022573485.1 Planctomycetota bacterium | reverse complement strand
CGTCGTCGTTGACGTACCAGACGGTCTGAGCCTGCGCGGCGGAAGCCGCAACGAGCGATGCAGCGAGCAAGGCCCCCGAAGCAATCATCATTTTGGGAGGCAGCATGGCCGGAACCTCCTTCAAGTGAGATGTGGCACTCAATCAGAGGATATCAAGTGCGCCGCCTGAATTCAAGTCACTCGCCGGGGTGCCACTGGTCCCGGCGCGCCGGGATCTGCCAGTGGCGTTAGCGAAGCATCGACACACTGCCGGGCGAGCCGCCAGCGGCACCCCGGGTACGTTCGTCTGATCGCTCAGAAGCAACGGCCGACCCGGGGGTCGGCCGCTACTTTGAGCATACTGTTTGAACCGAGCGCGGTAGTGCCGGCGCTCGTGCGTTTCGCCTCAGCGGCTGCGCTGCCCGGATCGCTTGGCGCCGGGGGCCTTCTTCGTTGGCGTCGGGGTGCCGGACTTCGGCGAACTCAGTCGCGCCGTGGTCTTGGGCATGGCGACGAAGCGGAAGAGGCGGTCCTTGGTCATGTACTTCTGCGCCACCGCTTGCAGTTCGGCGGCGGTGAAGGTCTGGTACACAGCGGGGATTTCCTTCAACTGCGCCAGCGTTCGGCCTCGGTAGTTCATGTCTTCAATCTGCCCGAGCCAGAATCTCGGCTCCTTCATGCGCTGCTCAAAGTTGTTGGCGATTTGCTTCTTGGCCACGGTCACTTCCTCAGCGCTCGGACCGTTGGCGGCGAAGTCTTCGAGCATCTCGATGATGAGGTCGGCCAGCTTTTCGGCGTTCTCCGGCTTGGTCGTGGTGCCGGCAGCGATGGTGCCGGTCCCCGGGATGGCGACCGCAGGGCGGCTGGAGCAGCGGATGCCGTACACGATGCTCTCTTCCTCGCGGATGCGCTTGATCATGCGCTCGGAGAGGATCCGCGTCGCCAGACTCAACATCCGCGTGTCGCGAACATTGCTCTGCTCGGCGCCCACGAAACCGGCACGCACTGAGGCTTGATCGGTAATGGTGTCGAAACGGACCACCTTGGTGTACGGGCCGGGGCCTCGGTCCAGCTTGCGCAGCTCGTTCAGCGACTCAGCCGCGCCGAGCGATCGCTGGGGCAGGCTGCCGACGTAGCGGCCGACTAATTCCAATGCACGATCTAGCTTGATCTCACCGACGACCGCCACCTCGATGGCGGCGGTATCGACGATGCGCTTGTTCCATTGCTCGCCCTGCTTGACCGTGAGCTTGCCGATCTGCTCCGGCGTCAGCGCGACCAGGCGGACGTCGTTGGCGTAGAACTTGTCGTCCATGGCCATCGACAATTGACCGCGGGCGCTGGTCTTGCGCGCTTCGAGGCGCTGTAGCGAGGCCTTCTTCCAGTTATCCAGCGCCGACTGCTCGATCTTGCCGTCGGTCATGTAGGCGAAGGCGAGCTGCAACCCGACCTCGAGGTCTTCCGGCGAACCGCTGATGCGTATGGTGGCGGTGTCCAAGCCGACGCCGCCGAACACGCGGACGTTCTTGCCAGTCATGAAGTCGCGAATCTGCGTGGAACTCATCCGCGAAGTCGCACCGACCAGGCTGGCCACCGAACTGACGCCGCGATTCTGCGCCGTCTCCTCGATGGAACCGCCGGCGAACGTGATGTTGATGGTGGCTTCGTCCTTCTTGTAGTCGGAGAAGAAGTGATGGACGATTGCGCCGTTGCTGAGCGTGGCGGTCGTGATCTGCAAGTCGGGATCGGTCGACTGGCTGACGACCTTGCCGGGTGTGGGCAGCTTGGCCAGGATCGAATCGATCTTCTCGACGTCATCGACCGGCGCGGTCTTGCGTGCCCAGGCGGCGCTGGCGGCTGCGAGCACATCCTTGGATGTCGGCAGCGTGGCGCCTTCCTTCGCTTCGGGCAGCTTGACCACATACGTGAAGTTGCGGGTCTTGAAGTGGCCGAGGAAGACTTGCTGCACTTCAGTCAGCGACACGCCGGCCAAGACCCTACGGGTCAATTCCAGCCGCTGTTCGGCGGACAGGATGGGGCTTTCCATTCCGATCGCTCTGCTGATCGAGCTGATCAGGCGGCGGGCGTCTCGCGTTTTCTCACGCTCGACAGCCTGCTCGGCACGGGCTAACTGTCCCTCTTTGACCAAATCCAGTTCACGCTCGGTGAAGCCGTGCTCGATGGCCCGGCTCAGTTCAATGATGGTTTGCTCCAGCATGGCGTTCCAGTCTTCGGACTCGCCGCTGGCCATCGCGAAGGGCAGAACCGCCTCCTGATGCAGATCGCGCACGAAGCAAAACGCGCGGCGGAACTTGGCGTCGCCCTTCTGCACCAGTTCGTCGAGCCGGCGATTGACGATCGACGTGCCGATGCGCTCGATTTGCCGGGCGCGGTAGTCCTCGAAGCTCTTGACGGCTGGCCGGCCTGGATTGACGGCAATCACCTCGACCTCGCCCCGGATCTGCTCCGGATCGGTGAGCACGAACGCGCGCGGCTTGGTGATCGCTTTGACTTCGCCGTTCTTGGGTTTGCGGGCCGGGGCGCGGGCGGCGAACGTGCCGAGGAAGGGCTTGGCCTGGGCGATGATCTTCTGCGTGTCGATGTCGCCGACGATGATCAGCGTCATGTTCTCCGGGCGATACCACGTGTTCCAATAGTCGTCGAACTCCGCCTTGGGGAAGGTCTCGATTTGATCTTCCTTGCCGATGACATCGTGAACCGCCAGGCGCGTGCCGGCGAAGACGTTCTTCATGTATTCCTTCTGGATGCGTTCGCGGGCGCTCTTGCGGGAGCGCGCTTCCTCCAGGATCACGCCGCGCTCGGCGTCCACTTCCTTCTGCAGCAGCAACATGCCGTCTGCGAAGTCACTCATCACTTTCAGCGCCGTCTCGACGGTGTCGTCTTTGGTGTCGGGCATGAACAGCTTGTAGACTGTTTCGTTCTGGCTGGTGTGGGCGTTACTGTGGGCGCCGAAGGTCATGCCCATGGTGCTCATGTAGGGGATCAACTCGCCGGGGGCGAAGTGCTTCCCGCCGTTGAAGCCCAGATGCTCGAGGAAGTGCGCCAGCCCGTTTTGGTTCTCGTTTTCGTTGAGCGCTCCGGTCTTGACGTGCAAGTACACCGCCACCCGACCGGGCGGATTGGCGTGCTGCCTGATGATGTACTTCAGGCCGTTGTTGTATTGGCCGTAGATGTTGTTCGGGTCTTTCGGCAGCGGCTCACTCGCCTTCGACACCAGCGGGCAGACCACTGCGGCGCACAACACGACAGACAGGAATCGGACACGGTGAAACATGATATTTCCTTTCGCTAGAAGGGCCCCGGAACTGCTTCGAAATCACTCGATCGGGCATACAGGATAGCTCAAAACGCCCCATTCCGCAATTCTCCCGCGCTCCCCTTTGGGGCGCCGCTAAACCACTGCTGCAAGACGTTTTTGGACAGTGCCCGCCGCAGGCCTGGACGCACGTTCTGATCTGAGGCCTCTGCACCCCATATTCCTTACTGGAGCGACGCTTGAAGTGTACGCCGATTTATGCTGTACTGGAGGCATTGCGGGATGGTTTCCCCTCTGAAGGAGGAGACGAAAATGAGGCTGGCCGTACTACTTCTTGCGGTTCTGCTGGGGTCTGCCATCCCATGTTCTGCCCTGGCAGACATCATCCACGTACCCGCCGATTATCCCACGATTCAGGCCGCCATCTACGCTGCCGCAAGCGGCGACGAAATCATCGTCGCGCCGGGCGTCTACAATGAGGCTCTCTACATTAGTGGAATAGAGATCACCTTACGCAGCTCCGAAGGCCCC
>JACZTW010000054.1 GCA_022573485.1 Planctomycetota bacterium | reverse complement strand
AGATCTTGCTGTTGCAGGGCTTAGATGTTCAGGTGCGAATCCGGTTGTAAGTCAATTACAATGGACTGAAGCGCTTAGTGGTTTGCCAGTTGAAACAAGTTGTGATTCTAATAATGTAGTGACTTTTAGGTTTAGCACAATCGATACTTCAAATGCTTTAAGTGGACCTATTAATATAGCAACAATTGAAGTTGAGGGTGATGAAGGTGCCCTGATCCGCCGGCCCGACGATCGTCGAGGCAGTACCGACCAATGTCATCGTTGGGTCGGCAGGACCGTCGCTTCCAGGTCCAGGGGGCGGGCAACTGTCGCTGTCGGTGTAGATATTGACCTCGATGAGGATGTCCTCCTTGGTGGCCTGCTGGACGCCGAAGGTGACGCTGTTGATGGTCAGATCACCCGCGACGCCCTCGTCCGCCAGGTTGAAGCAGCGTGACCAGAAGTTCGGGGTGGTCCCGACGCCGGAGGCGCAGGCTACCTGAGCAGCGGCGGCCGTATCCGGGAACGCACTGTGCGTCATCGTGCAGTCGCCGCAGGCGCAACTGGTCGCCGGGCAGTCGGGCGGCCCGCAGGTATTGCACTGGCCATCGCTGCAAGGCCTGTCGAATTCGGTGCAGCCGACTAGCGGGCTACAGGACACGCCACAGTCATTGCCGCAGTTGGCGCAGTTCTCGCCGAGTTCCGAGTCACAAACGCCGTTGCCGCAGCACCTGCCGCAGTCCTGTTCGCAGTTCTGGCAATTCTCACCCTCACCACAGATGAAGTCGCCACAGAACGGGTCGCTACACGAGACCGTAACTATGCCCGCTCCGGCGTTGCCTAACTCAAAGCCACCGACGCGGATCGTGAGGCACTCACCCGCCACCACCGAGGTGGAGGCAATAGAACCGGTGCCACAACCTGGGGAGTCGTCGTTGCAATCGACCACGAAATCGTCGCCCAGTGGGCAATTTGCGGTGTCGCAGGCCCCTTCGCCACCGTAGATCACGATGGCGGTGTCGAAGCCGGAGCCTTCGCAGGTCGATACGATAAGGCTGCCAGTGCAGCTCGCGGTGTAGTTGTACCAAATGTCATTGGCCGTCTCGACACAGCCCGGGTGATTCAGGCCGTCGGTGGGGGCCTCGCTCGTGTTGAACGGCGTGTCGCCGTCCTCGATCGCGATGCTCTCGGCGCAGGTATCGTTCGGTGACGGACACGTACCCCCGACGATGTCCAGCTGGTAGTCGCCGCAGTCGGAAGTGGCGAAGCCGTCAATCACAATGTAGTACGTGTTGCCACCGGTCAATACAACACCTAGGAGCTCCGAGGCAAAGGTCCCGCAGTTTAGCGTGTCGTCGTTACAGGCGATGGGATTTACGCCGCACTCGTTCTCGTAAATGTAGAGCTTCGTGTCGTAGCCGGAATTACACAGGCTGAGGTCGATGCACTCTTGGTCCGCCGTCGGTGTGTACGAGTAGACCTCGTCCGGAGCACCCGGCAGATTGAACGGGCAGATCTCGTCGTAATCGTCCACGGCCTCGCAGGTGTTGCCCACACCGGAGAAGGGCAACTCCGGGATGGCGGTCGCCGTGCTGCAGTCTTCTCCGCCAGCGGGGCCGCCCTCTCCCTCTTCTTCGCAACTGATCACCAGGTGCCCGGACACGGCACCGCCGTTCCACCCACCGATACGAATCAGATAGTCGTTCCCCGCAGCCACCGAGACGGTAACAGTGGAGGCGAAGGGGGTCGAGATTCCGCAATCGTCGTCCGAGCACCCCACAGTGTTCACCGGTGGGCAGGTGCCCGCGCCGTAGACCTCCAACGTGGTGTCGGGATCCGAGAGATCGTCACACCCTGAGGCGATCGTGGCGTCACCGGTGCAGGTGGCCGTATACACGAACCAAATATCATCAAACATGGCGCCGTTGCACGGTACGGGGGCGGTGGCGTCCAGGCCCGGTACCGTGCCCTCTGTGTTGTCGAACGGGGTGGACCCGTCGGTGACAGGGATGGCGCCAACACAGTCGTCGTGGCCGGCGCTCATGGCGCGACGAACTGACGACCCAGGTGCAATCGCAATACCTGAGGAGGCCTTCGGGGTAGTGCGGACACCGAGCGACGGTGCAACCCGGCCTGTCCGTTGGTCGGCGGATTTCAGTGCCGCAGTCTTGGTTGTGTGGGTAACGGCATCGGCCGTTTGCAGTGTCGGAGCGAGGGACTGCGTCACTTTCTGTGGCTGATTATCCTGGCCACTCTTCTTGTCTGTCCCATCCGCCCGATCCACGCTCACCGCCGCAATCAATCCAAAGCAGCAAGTGAGCCCAATAATTCTTGTCGCTTTCCAAATCGCTTCCATCGTATGACCACTCCAAAAAGACGTAACTGAAACCTTATTTGACATGTTTTTCGATTCGTGCGTCAGTCGGATTCGACTTCTACACGACCAGCCGTTAGCAGCTTGTTCCTCCTACTGACAATGGGTTGCTTCTGCCGCACAAACTTAATATGAGTCCAATTTGCTCGTGAATTGTCAGCTCCGATCCGATCCGAACTTCTTGGCCTGCTCCAGCCCAAAAGGACACGAAACAAACACCATTTGTTTACTCGAGACGAAAAACCGCCTGTCGCAAAGAGATGAGGCCCATTCAATATATTAGGACTTGTTGCCTACGTCAACAGTATTGACCGACGAACCGGCAGATATTTCCGTCTTTTTATCGGCTCGGTCAAGCCCCGCCGGCGGGCGCACGCCGCACGGCCGCGAGTGCGATCGAAGTAACTACCATGTTGACAGACCTTTGGGCGCGCTCCGTGCGGCTCGCATCGCGCTGCAACTAATTAGAAGTCTCTAAGAAGCACGATGCGCAGAATATTTTTGGGGAGATTATTCTTGTCGCGTGTTGCTGGATCGCTCCGAAACGCGGGTGCGCTTTGACTGTAACGCCAGCAACGTGCCGCACGAATGCAACGGCGAGCCCGCCATCCTCCAAGACGGCGACGTCGATCGGTTCGGAGAATGAATCGGGATGATGCACGTTCTGGATCGCGCCGTTCACCCCGCCGCAGCGGGCATCAGGGTTGAGTATCATCAAGCCGTCCGCGTCGCCTCCGCGGCTGACCGCGGCCACGACCTCGCCCGACGGCGGCACGACCGCCATCCCGCGGGCCTGCACGACTTCTGCGATCAGGCCGATGTTGCTCATAAGCGCAGACGTGTCGAGATTGATCACTTGCACTGAGCGGGTGAATTCGCCTTCCAACTGCGTAGTCACGAACGCGCGGCGGTGCTTGGCATCGATCGCAACGCCCCGGGCGTCGATCGGCAGTTCGAGCGTCTCCGCCCGAGCCAAAGTCGGCATCAAAGGCGACGAAATTGGCAGAGGCCTCGGGCAGATGATGATCGTCCGCACAATCTGCTCCTTCGGGCAGAACCACCACCCGCACGCTCTCGGTGGCGAAGCAGCCGCTCCTGTGGTCCGTCATGGTGAGGGTGTAGACAAACTCCCCGATCGTGTCGGTGTCAACCGAGATGACCTGGCCTGAGCCCACCGCGGCGGGCTCCCACGAGTAGTCGTACGCACCCGTGCCTCCGATCGCGGAGCCTTCGAGTTCCCAATAGCCGCCCTGACCAACGGCCACATCCCCGCCTGCGTCAATCACCAGCGGCGCATAATCCGTCGACCCCGATGTACATTGTGGCCGAAGGCGCCCCGGGAGCGCCGATGGCGACTGTGCTGTTGCCGACCGCAACGCTGATTTCATATTCTCCGACCTCCGTCGCGCTGAAATCGACATCGGCTGACGTGATTTCCGTCAGCGGCCCGCCGCCGAGGATATGCTCTAGGACGTGCTGGGCATCGACGCTGCCGCTGCAACGCAACTGCTGTGGGAGACGTACCCTCCACAATACCATTTCTGGATTCCGATCCTCGCCATCGGCCTGATTTCCATCGGCGGCTTCGCGATATTCGATCGTAAGGCCGAAAAATGGGCCGACATGATCGTTTGAATTGAAAAACAAGCTGGGTTCGTTGTCCGATCGCGACCAATAGTTGAAGTAATCGGGGCGAGAGGATTCGAACCTCCGGCCTCCTGGCCCCAAACCAGGCGCTCTAACCAGGCTGAGCTACGCCCCGACTGAAAACCGCATCCTTCATATCATAAGTATGAAAGCTATAGTCGTCACGAGTCCGCACTCGCCGTCTCGGGCGGCGGCGCCAAGGGGCTGTCCGGTGGAGGCTCGATATAGATATCGTCCAACTCGGTGTCGTCCACCCGCGAGCGCAACAGCAAATAGATAATCGTGGAGGCAGTGAAATAGTAGGACACGAGATAGCCATATAGCAGAAAGCCGCCAATACTGGCCCACACGCGAATTAGGGGCAGTGTGAAGTTGTTCTTGCCCAAGCCTTCGATTTCGCTCGAGCTGTCCGGCTCGGCATAGAGCTGATCGAAGCTCGGCGTGGCCCACATGTCATCCAGTACCGGGTACGCCTGGCTCACAAAACCATGCGTGCTATAGGCCAATAAGAACGCAAAAATACGCACGGCGAGCCAGACCAGAGCACCGTACACAATGGCCACGAGGGCGTACACGACGGTTCTTTCCGCCTTTTCATAGACATAACCCAGGCTGCGGCTGATCGAATCGAAAACGTCTGAACCTTCGACGGCGGTCGTCGGCCACATCAAGCTGAAACCGACCGCGCCGCCGATCACGAAGAATGCGATGAGCCCGCCGCCCACCAGCGCCAGGCCGAAGAACAGTCCGCCCGGTAGCCAGCCAACGTAAGGCCACGACATGATCCAGCCGCCGACCAAAAGAGCAAACCCAATGAGCAAGACCGCACCGATCGGGAAGAGCGGGGCGGCAAAGAAAGCGCCGAACCTTTGCTTGCTGTAAGAAAGTGCTTCGCCCATCGACAAGTGTTCATCTCGTGCGAACTGCAGCGCGCTGATCCGGCAAATCGCCCCGCCGAAGAGTGCCCAGATCGTCAGTGCCAGAGATCCAAAGATGATCGTATAGATAAGTTGATGCGTCGCCGTCCAGTACAATCCCTTCCCCATCGCGAGGATGTACGCGGCCAGACCGTAGCCGTCACCGACAGTGGGCAGTGTCTGCGCATAGCCCGATTGATTCAGCCGCGACCAAATATCACCCATCCCACCGGCAAGCTCGAACTTCCGCGCCGCCCTGAGCGCCTGATCCACACAGTGCTTCTCATGCTGAATCAGTGCTTCGAACACGCCCAGCATGGTCTCTGCATCGCCGGGCGGCTTGACCATCAGCGGGCTGGTGCGCAGCGTTTCCTGATCCAGTCCCCAGCCCACGCTGATCCAGACTCGGTCTAGCAGTAGAGCACCGATGACGAAGGTGATCATCAAGCCCAGCGCCGCGAGGAAGATCTTCTCCGGCTGAAGGGCTTGGCGCGAGGCTTTGAAGATGTGGCACCAGTCAAATTGGTCGCCACCGCAAGCGGGCATCGAATTAGCATTCTCTTCCATAAGTAGCTCCTGCACAGGCCCAAGGCGAAACTCATATTGAAGAAGGATTGCGCGTATTGGACAACTCACATTATATCGGCTGCTGTGGTGTGGGCAATCGAGCGTTCAAGGGTGGCTTGGGCGGCTATTGGGCGGAATCGTCGTTCGGCAGGGCGTTCAGCGACGCCTCGATGCGGTATTCCTCGTTGAACCACTTTGCCAAGTCGAGCATCTTGCAGCGTTCGCAACAGAAAGGCCTCAGCGGGGCATCCTCCTTGCGAGCGACTTCAACCGTCTTGTTGCAGGATGGGCATGTATAGGTAGGCATAATCCCTCGCCCCCCATTATGAGGCCGTTACCGACAGCGGGAAAGCCTATTTCTCGGATTTCGAATTCGCCGCGCCGGATTCGGTCGTTTTCCCCGTGGGCTTTGACGAACTCGATTCGCCTTTTGAAGACTTGTCCTTTGGCTTGCTCTTTTCGCTGGTTTTCTTCTCGGCCTCGGCGGATTTCTTGTATTCCGCGCTGCGATAGTCGGTTTGGTAGAAGCCGGAACCCTTGAAGATCACGCCGCCGCCCGTGCCGATGAGCCGAACCAGTTTTCGCTGGCCGCATGAGGGGCACTTGCGGAGTTGCTTGGCTGTAATGGACTGATACTCCTCGAAGGCGTGATCGCAAGCCTCGCACTGATAATCGTATGTCGGCATGGTTCGAATTTCCGGTTCGGCTAGTCTGCGGCCTTGGTTTGATCTTGCTCCTCGGAGGGCTCGGGCGCCATTGAGACAACGACGCGCGCGGGGCGCAACACGCGATCGTGGAGTTTGTAGCCACGCTGAATCTCCCGAAGCACCGAACCGGGCGGCAGCGTCTCGCAGGGCTCCTGCATCAGGGCCTCGTGCAGGTGTGGGTCAAACGGTTGGCCCAGCGCCTCGATCGGCTCGACGTGATGATCACCCAGCAACTTCAACAGTTTCTCGTGGACGAGCTTCACGCCGGAGATGATGGAATCCGCTTCCGGGGCTTCCTCAGCGGCTTGGAGCGTACGCTCGAAATCATCGAGCACTTGCACCAGTGATCGAGCGAAGTCGGCGTTGGCGTAGCGGATCGCGTTGCGCTGCTCCTCCGCCGCCCTCTTTTGCAGGTTCTGGTAATCCGCCTTGGCACGCAGGAACTTGTCCTGCCAGTCGATGTTCTTTTGCTCAGCGACACCGGGCTCCGACGAGACGCTATTCTCCTCCGTCTGCTCGTCCGCTGGGCCGGTCGACTTCCCGCCGTACGCGCCTACTTCATCTGCGGAGGCGATCTCGATGGTCTCGCCGTTCTCGCTTTCTGTTTTGTGATGTCGTTTCTTCATCGCAGCCGTTGACCCGGGCTAGTCATTCTCGCCTGAGAGATAATCCACCATTTTCGAGAAAAAGCCCTTGGATTCGGGCAACACGTGCTCATTCTCGGTTTCCGCAAAATCACGGAGCAGCGTCTCTTGCTGCTCGCTCAGTCTCTTCGGAATCTCGATGAGGATTTGAATCAACTCATCTCCGACCATCCCGGTCCTCAGGTCGGGCAGGCCGATACCGCGCAGCCGAAAGGTCTGTGCGTATTGCGTGCCTCGCGGGATGTTGAGTTCCGCCTTGCCCTTGAGCGTCGGAACCTCGATTCGTGTGCCGAGGGCGGCCTGCGTGAAGCTGATCGGCACCTTGCAGACCAGATTGTTGCCGTGACGTTCCAGGAACGGATGCGGCTGGACGACCACCAGACAGTGCAGATCGCCGGCCGTCGCCCCTTCGGGGCCCGGGTCGCCTTCGCCGCGAACGCGCACCGCCTGGCCGTCCTCGATGCCGGCTGGGATCTTCACGACCACCGTTCGTTTCTTCGGGTGGCGCCCGGAGCCCCGACAGATTCGGCAGGGCGTCACGATCCGCTGGCCCTGCCCGCCGCAGGCCGGGCACGCGGTGATCATCCGGCCGAAGATCATGCCGAAGCCGCTGCTTTGTTCGACTTGGCCGTAGCCGCCGCACGTGGTGCAGGTTTGCTTCTCCGTGCCCGGTGCGGCGCCGGAGCCGGCGCAGTCGTCGCAGTGTTCGTTCCGCTTGAATTCGATCGTCTTTTCGCAGCCCGTCGCGACATCCGACAAGCTGATTTCCACTTGCACCTGCAAGTCCACGCCGCGCGCTCGACGCCGCTGCCTCCCGCCTCCGAAAATGCCGCCGCCGAAGATGTCCTCGAAGACCGAGAAAATATCGCTGACGTCCATGTGCGAGAAATCGTGACCGGCGGCACCGCGCAGCCCGGCGTGCCCGTACTTGTTGTAGCGCTCGCGCTTCTCTGGATCGGACAGAACCTCGTAGGCTTCCGCGGCGGACTTGAATTTCGTCTCCGCGTTGGCGTCGTCGCGGTTGCGGTCCGGGTGGTACTTCAGCGCAGCCTGCCGGTAGGCTTTCTTGATGTCGTCCGGGTCGGCGTTCTTGCCCACGCCCAAGACTTCGTAGTAATCCAGTTTCTCGGCCGACATCACCATCAAGTCCCCGCGGCACCGAGGTCAGCGTGTAGAAAAGGGCGACTCCTGCCGCTCCGGCGAAGTCGCCCCTCATTCACACAATCAATACGTCTTATCGGACGGAGCCGGGTATTTCCTTATCTTTGTCTTTGAGATCGGTCACCAGCACGTCGGTCGTCAGCATCAGGCCGGCGACACTGGCGGCGTTCTGCAACGCGACGCGCGCCACCTTGGCGGGGTCGATAATGCCCGCCTTCATCATGTCCACGAACTCGTGCTTCCGAGCGTCGTAGCCCCACATGCCGCCTTTCTCACGAATCTCCTCGACGATTACCGCGCCGTCCACGCCGGTGTTTTCGCAGATCTGGCGCGTCGGGGCTTCGAGCGCCCGCAGTACAATATCGATGCCCGTCTTTTCGTCACCCTTGGCCTTGCTGCGAACGGCTTCGACATTATCCCGAATCCTCAGGAACACTGTCCCGCCGCCCGGCACGACACCTTCCTCCACAGCAGCCTTGGTGGCGTTTAAGGCATCGTCAACCAGATCTTTCCGCTCTTTGACTTCGATTTCATTGGCCCCGCCGACTCGAATGACCGCGACCCCGCCGACCAGCTTGGCCAGACGCTCCTGCAGTTTCTCTGAATCGTAGTCGCTGGTGGTCTTTTCGATCTGCGTTCGGAGTTCATCGCACCGCGCCTTGATGTCGGCCTTGCCGCCGGCGCCTTCGATAATTGTGGTCGCGTCCTTGTCGATCACGATCTTTTTGGCCCGGCCCAGATTGCTCAAATCAACATTCTCGAGCTTGATGCCCAGGTCATCGCTGATCATCTTGCCTTTTGTCAACACGGCGATGTCACCGAGCATGGCCTTGCGTCGATCACCGAAGCCCGGCGCCTTCACCGCGGCACACTGCAAGGATCCGCGAAGCCGATTCACGACCAAGGCCGCCAGCGCCTCGCCTTCCACGTCCTCGGCGATAATGACGAAGGGCTTGCCCGTGGTGGCGATCTTCTCCAGCAGCGGCACGAACTCCATCAAGTTCGAGATTTTCTTTTCATGGATCAGGATGTACGGATTCTCGAGCACGCACTCCATCGAGCCGGGGTCCGTGATGAAGTAGGGCGACAGGAAGCCCTTGTCGAACTGCATTCCTTCGACCACTTCTTTTTCCGTCTGCAGGCTCTTGCCTTCTTCCACTTCGATGACGCCTTCCGTGCCGACCTCCTCGAGGGCGTCCGCCAGGAGCTCGCCGACTTCGGCGTTACCATTGGCGCTGATGGTTCCGATTTTGGCGATGTCGTCCCTGCCCTTGACCTTCCTGGACATGCGCTTGATGCCCTCGACGGCAGCGCTGACGGCCAGATCGATGCCGCGCTTGAGAGCCATCGGATTGGCGCCCGCGGTCACGTTTCTCAGACCTTCCTGGCAGATGGCCTCCGCAAGGATCACCGCTGTGGTCGTACCGTCGCCGGCCACGTCGTTGGTCTTGGTGGCGACTTCATTCACCATTTTGGCGCCCATGTTTTCAAACGGCTGGGGCAGCTCGATTTCCTTGCTGACCGTCACGCCATCCTTGGTCACGCGGGGCGAGCCGAATGACTTCTCTAGAATCACGTTCTTGCCCGTCGGCCCCAGGGTCACGCGAACGACCGCGGCGAGCTTACTCACGCCTTCGAGCATGTTTTGCCGGGCGTTGCCGCCGTGCATTACTTGTTTTGACATTGATCAGTACTCCTGTGGTTCATTCGAATTTAGCCGCTGCCCACGCCCGAAGTCAGGCGGCGTGGCCGCGAGCAGCATGAGTGCCGCGCGCTGGTTCTTCGCAATCCTCAATCGACGATCGCGAGAATGTCGTTCTCCCGTACGAGCACATAGGTCTGATCGTTGACCTCGACCTCGGTGCCGCTGTACTTGCCGTAAAAGACAAAGTCCCCTTTCTTGACGGACATCGTGCCGCGCTTGCCGCTGTCGAGCAGTTTGCCCGGCCCGGTGGCGATGACTTTGCCGCGCTGCGGCTTCTCGCGGGCGCTGTCCGGCAGCACAATACCGCCGCTCGTGACTTCTTCCGGATCGTCCGGCTGTACGACGAGTCGATCGTCGAGGGGCTTGATTTTCACTTTGGTTGCGGTTGCAGTAGCCATCGAGATATCCCTTTCCTGTATCTAGTTCGGTATTGCGTCTTGATTTACATCATGTCCATGTCTGCCATGCCATCGTCACCCATGCTGGCGGCGGCGCCGTTCCCATTTTTTTCCTTAGGCTTCTCGGTGATGAGACAATCGGTGCTGAGCAACACGCGGGCCACGCTGGCGGCGTTTTGCAGAGCGGTGCGCGTGACCTTCGTCGGGTCAATCACGCCGTCCGCCACGAGGTCGGTGTATTCACCCGAGTCGGCGTTGTAACCGAACGAACCCGTCAGCTTCGACACCTTGTGCAAAACGACCGTGCTCTCCGCGCCCGCGTTTTGAGCGATCTGCCGAATCGGGGCCGTCAATGCTTCGCGCACGATCCGCACGCCAACTTGCTCATCGCCGCCCAGCTTGAGTTTGTCGAGCACCGCGCCGGCTCGCAGGAGCGCCACGCCCCCGCCCGGAACGATGCCTTCTTCGATGGCCGCCCGGGTGGCGTGCAGCGCGTCCTCAACGCGGGCTTTGGTTTCTTTGAGCTCCGTTTCGGTGGCGGCGCCGACGTTGATCTGGGCCACGCCCCCCGACAGCTTGGCCAGGCGTTCCTGCAGTTTCTCGCGATCGTAATCCGAAGTCGTCGTTTCGATCTCTCCGCGAATCTGTGCGATGCGCGCCTGGATGTCTTTGGTCGAGCCTGCGCCTTCGATGATGGTCGTGTTGTCCGCATCGATGTGGATTTTCTTGGCCTGACCGAGATCCTTGATGGTCAGCTTTTCCAATTCCAGGCCCAGGTCCTTCATGATGGCGGTGCCGCCCGTCAGGATCGCAAGATCCTCCAGCATAGCCTTGCGGCGGTCGCCGTAGCCCGGCGCCTTGACCGCGGCGACTTGCACGATGCCGCGAAGCTTATTGACCACGAGCGTAGCCAGCGCCTCGCTCTCGACGTCTTCAGCAATGATCAGAAGCGGTCGTTTGGCCTTGGCGATTTTCTCGAGAAGCGGAACGATTTTCTGAACGTTGGAGATCTTGTCTTCGTGAATCAGGATGTAGCACTTCTGCAGTCGCACATCCATCGATTCTTTGTCCGTGACGAAGTGTGGCGAGAGATACCCGCGATCGAACTGCATGCCCTCCACGACTTCAATCGTGGTGTCGGCGCTCTTGCTTTCCTCAACGGTGACCACGCCGTCCTTGCCGACCTGGCCGAAGCAATCCGCGAGGTGTTTGCCGATGGCACGGTCATTGTTGGCGGAAATCGAGGCAACGTTGATGATCTCGTCGCGCTTGGTGACATTGATAGGCTTCGAAATTCGTCCCAGTTCTTCGACAACTTTGCTGACTGCTTTCTCGATTCCACGATTGATGGCGTTCGCGTCGGCGCCGGCTGCGATATTCTTGAGGCCTTCCCTGTAGATCGCCTCAGCGAGTATCGTTGCGGTGGTCGTGCCATCGCCGGCCACGCTGCTGGTCTTGGTGGCAGCTTCCTTGACCATTTGGGCGCCGAGATTTTCGTACTTGTCGTGCAGGTCGATCTCGTCGGCAACGGTCACGCCGTCTTTGGTGACACTGGGCGCGCCCCAGCCCTTATCAATAATTGCATTGCGGCCGCGGGGACCCAGCGTGGCTCTCACCGCGTTGGATAGTTTCTCCACACCGGCCAGCAGTGATTGGCGGGCTTGTTGGTCGTATGACAATTGCTTTGAAGCCATCTCTATCGTCTCCTTTGGGCATTCGACTCATAGATTCGATCATTGTAGACGCTGACTGTAGCAGCATGTCCGAAGCTTAAGCAAGGTCGATGCCATTAGCGCGGTGATGGCCCTATTGCTAAATGCTTGGTGTCACTATGTTTAGGGTATTGATGAAGATCGTGACGGGCGACCCGGCTGTCAGTGTGACAGGGTGGGAGCATTGCTGCTTGGTCAAAATGCCAATCTGACAGCCGCCTCAAGGGGACTACAGTTTTCGCGGAGGCACGACTGCCGAACCGAGGAGCCGCGTGAGGACGGTGAACAAGACGAGGCAAATGCCCATCGTGGCACCCGTCGCGAAGCCGACACTCGCCAGCCGCTCGAACATGTTGGCCGGCCAAGCCGAGGCATAGGACTGCTCGATGCGAAATGGCGGACCAGCCTGTTCGAGGGATGCGAGCTCCTCAAGCCGGACTTGCCGCTTCTGCACCAATCCGTCGATGCCGGCTTGTGCCCGTTTCACGTCATCTTCGTCGTATCGAACGACTTCGGTGGTGGCGCCATGTTCCGCGATGTAGGGCAACAGCGCATCGAGTTGATGCTGCAAGCTGAGCAGTTGTGCAAATGCTCGATCGCGATGCTTGAGCAAACCGTCGAGCATCGCCTGCTCGTTCTCTATTTTTGACTTACGATCTTCAGCCAGTTCATTGCGTCTGGCCAGCGACAGTTCGGTCTCGATGGCTGCCTGTCGATTTTGAACACGTCGTGTCAAGCCGACGATCGAGTGCAGCAGGTCATTCATCAGGAAGTCGCTGGTCGGCAACACGCGTCGCGACAGATTGGCAAAGGCCTGCTGGTGTTGAATCATGTTCTGGGCGCGATCGACAAAGTCACCCCGTAACGCAAAGTGCTGCGCAGAAGCATCGTTCTGAGAGAATCTCTGATACTCCAGTTGAAGCTCTTTCAGGATTTCGTTTGCATCGAAATGGAAATTTCTGACCAGTTCCTCCAGTTTGCGTTGCAACTGCAGACAGTCTCGCTTCCGGGGATCGACGGTCATTTGCTGTAGGATGCGGTGTTGTTGTTGCCAGCGCTGCTCAAACTCAAGAATCGCCGCATTCAGCTTATCAGCCTCCGTGGTGACCGATTCAAGTGAGGAGCGCGCCTCGGAATTGTCCACACTCAGCATGGCGCCCTCAACATAAGCACGCAGTTCGTTCGACGCGGCCACATACTTACGGATCACGTCTTCCGAGACGACAAAAACTTCAAGAAGGTGTTCGCGCAGCCGATTCAAGCGCACCCGCAGCGCTTCCAGGTCCGTGCGCAGGTAGCGGTCGCTCTTGTTTGCCTCAGCGCGCGCGGCGCCATCGACTTCCGGAAAATCCGGAATGACCGTCCTGTGCAGCGTTTCCAAGCGATCCTCACGCTGCCGAATGGCCGACTGAGCGGATTCAAACTCGATGTCGGTTTCCTGAATCCGCTGCCGAAGACGCTCCAGATCCTCCTTTGGATTGGAAGATTGAATATGGAGTCGCTCGTCCGCCTGCCGCCTCACCATTTGGTCATGTGCCTGCTGTGCCCCCGCGAGGTCGATCTCGATTTGCCGCACTTCGTCGCCGACCGCCGTGATCGAATCCACTCTTTCTTGCTCAATGTGCGCGAGATAGCCCTGCGCGAACTGCTTCAGCTTTTCCATGCCCACCTGGGCATCGACAGCTGTCACGTCGATTGTCAATCGTCGCGGGCCCGATTGCGTGACCGGTGTCGGGCCGGCATACGAAATCGGAGAGCCGGATTGCAAAAGTTGCGACGCTAACGCATGTGTCAACTGCAACTGATGCTCTTGCAGTTGCTCGGGCGTAAGCTTGGCTGAGTCTGAGGACAGAACCGCGCTGACACGATAAGTGAAAGTGGTTGATGAGAGGACCGCACCGCAGGCGATCAGCGCCAAGAGCGAGGAGACGCCGAAGCGCCACTGGAGAAAGCGTCGGCCGACCGCAGGCTTGTGTTGGGAGTGAAGTTCATCAGCTTGCGGAAGAACCGCGGCCACCTGCCGCTGCAAGTCGGCCATACGCAGCTCGATCGCATAGCGTTCGTCGAGTAGTGTATCAATCGATTCCTGATACTCCACCGCGATTTCATCGACTGCGCTGCCCTTTGAATTCGCTTTGGCAAGAGGTCCGCCGCTTTGACGGTTCGGTCCGCCACGATCATTCGTAGGCGCGCGCAGTGGGACGATGCTCTTGTTGACGTGCTTCTGGAGGCGCTGGCGCAAAATCTCCAGTTGGGCCGTGCGCCTCTCGAATTCGCCCTGTTGCCGCTGCAGTTTCTTCCACGTGTCTAACCGCATCCGTTCGCCGTTGTCGGCAGCCTTTTTTTTCTCTTCCAGGGTCTGTGTAATCACCGGCCGGTCCTGCTGATCGTCGGGTGGGGACTGCGTTTCGACGCTTCCATCACTGTTTCTATCGGACGTTGGGCCGGACTGACCAGAATTCGTTCGAGTGGGCTGCCGCTTATCGCCCTGCAACACGTTCGGTCGGTCCGGTGATTCCAGATTGTCAATGCCGTCGAGGGGGCTCATTGCACGCATATCCACAGAGTGGCGATCACGGTCGTCTTGATATAACTTGCTTCCTTGCAATAGGTTAAGAGAAAGCCCTGCCTACTCAAAGACGCTTGGGCTATGTTATTCTATCCCTCAAACCAGGAAATCACAACCAGGAATGAGGCAAAGGAGTAACTAACGTGTGTTGGCGGAAGAAGAAGCGAGCGGGGGGGTGACTTCGAGATCCGCCGAGGCTTGCAGGACATTGCCGGTGAGATAGTCCAGGAACCGCACGCTCACGCGCACGCTGCGTCCCGCCGGGGGCCGCTGCTGTTGCCACAGGCACTCGATCTTGTAGTGGTAGGTCAGCATCCGGCCGAACCATAGCTCTTTGGTTTGGTCAACGTCGTATTCGTAGGTGGCAATCCTCTGTGGATCACGCGGATTACTGAGGTCGTACACGAATACATCGATGGCCCCGGCGGCTTTGAACTTGTGGCCTTGCTGGTCATAGAGGCTGGCGTAGACGACAACACCCTCATCACCGATCTCCCCGTCGATATTCAATCCGCCGG
>JACZTW010000309.1 GCA_022573485.1 Planctomycetota bacterium | reverse complement strand
CTGGTCTTCGCCTATGCCTTGATGGCCGTGTTCAACAAGCTGGCGGCTGCGGCCTCGGGATCGAGCCATGCGATGGTGCGCGAACTCATCGGCGCGCAGGCCGAAGTGACCACGCCGATCGGCGCGGACGCGCCGGGCAAAATCGCCTATGTCTTGAAAGGCTCGCGATTCTCGCGCAGCGCCCACAGTGCCGACGGCCAGGCCATCGGCAGGGGGCAGAAAGTCACCATCGAAGCGATCGAAGGCAACAAGACATACGTCTTGAAGACGGATTAACGGTCACTACAGACTCCGATCAGAAATTTTCGGAGAAAAGGAGATTCACCATGGGAACAAATGAAATGATCGCTCAACTCCCCGGCATACCCGCATGGGCATGGATCGTGATTGTGGGTGGCGGGCTGTTTTTCTCTGTGTTGCTGATCTTCGCTGCCCGCTACCGCAAAGCCGGGCCGAACGAGGCGCTCATCATTTTCGGTGGTTTCGGTAAGCGCGATGCCCAGGGCAACAAGATGCCGCGCATCATCAAAGGCGGCGGCGGCATCGTTTGGCCGATCATCGAGAGCTATGAAGTGCTCAGCCTCGAACTGATGACCATTGACATCATTGCCAACAAGAATTACACCATTACCGGTGTGCCGATCAACGTCGATTCGGTCGCCCAAATCAAGGTTCGCGGCGACGACGTCAGCATCTCGACGGCCGCTGAGCGTTTCCTGTCGATGGGCATGCGCCAAGTGATGGAAATCGCCAAGCAGACGCTGGAAGGCCATCTGCGTGCTATTGTGGGTACTTTGACGGTCGAGGAAATCTACAAAGATCGCGACATGTTCACCAGCAAGGTCCAGGAAGTCGCCGCCAGCGACATGGCCAACATGGGCCTGTCGATCGACAGCTTTACGCTACGCGACATTCAAGATGAGGAAGGTTACCTCGAGGCATTAGGCCGGCCGCGCATCGCCCAAGTCAAGCGTGACGCGATCATCGCTGAGGCGGAATCCAAGCGCGACTCCGATATCAAGTCGGCGCAGGCGCAGCAATCCGGCAAAGAGGCAGAATACGAGGCCAATACCAGGATCGCCGAAGCGCAGCGCGATTACGAATCGAACAAGGCGGAATACGTGGCCTCGGTGAATCTGAAGAAAGCCGAATCCGACCTGGCCTACGACTTGCAGAAGAACAAGACCGCCCAGGCTGTCAAGGCGGAAGAAATGCAGGTTGAAATTGTCGAGCGTGAGAAGCGGATCGAGCTTCAAGACAAGGAAATCGCGCGTCGGCAGAAGGAGTTGGTTGCCACGATCAACGCACCAGCCGATGCTGAGCGCTACCGCATCGAAGCACTGGCCAAGGCTGAGCAGGCCAAGCGCGAGACGGAAGCCCGCGGCGACGCGGCGGCCAAGCAGGCCATCGGCGAAGGCGAAGCGGCGGCGACCCGCGCCAAGGGCATGGCCGAAGCCGACGTTATCAACGCCACCGGCACGGCAGAAGCAGAGGCCATGAACAAGAAGGCCGACGCCTGGAAGCAATACAACGAGGCGGCCGTCCTGCAGATGATCATCGAGGCCCTGCCGGCGGTGGCCCGGGAAATCTCCGCGCCGCTGGCCAAGATCGACAAGATCACCGTCATCGGCAACGGTGGCGGCGACGGGGGTTCCGGCGCCAGCCGCATCACCAAAGACGTGACCGAGATCATGGCCCAGTTGCCGCCGATCATCGAGTCACTGTCCGGCGTGGACCTCACCGAGTTGCTCAAGAAGTTGCCGGGCATTGCCGGCAGCAAGCCCGTCGGCGACGGCCAGCGCCAAGGCGCGAGCCGGAAATCCGGATGATGCGACGCCGGCGACTCAAACATCAATAGGTTGTGTCTTTGGGATTTGTAAATCGGGTGGCAGGGCGGCATCGAGTACGCGGACTTCGATTCGTTCGTAGTGCTCGTCGGCTTTGGCGAGATCGGCGATGCGGTCGTGTTCGGTGGCCATCCAGCGATCTAGGGCCTCGCGAGATCGCCAAAAGAACAGCAGAAACACGCAATTGGGCTCATCCTCACATCGGCCAGTGTAGCTGCCCAGGCAGGCGGCATCGTTGCGGGTCTCGCGATTCCAGATTTCCTGGGCGGCGAGGTATGATGTCATTCGGCCTGGTTTGACGAAGACCTTGATGAGCTTGACGACCATGCCGGAGTCCGCTGCCGTGGCGCTGAAGCGCGCCGCAATGGGCCGCTGATTTCTGTATTACGGGAGCAATCTCTGTTGCGAAGCCTGCTAAACGGCAAGCCACGGGCCGCGTGTCTCGACTTGACTTGGTCGTTTAGCAGACGCAGCCGCGTGCATGTTGCTCTACGTAACGAGTGCCTTCCAATAGCGGGCGGGCATTTCCATGGCCATTTTCAGTGCCCCGTTGGAGCCGGCGTAGGTGGGCTCGTCAACGGCGATGACCTTCCCGCCGCCCAGTTCTTCGAGACCTTTTTCGAGGAGTAGCGGCAGGCCAATCAAGCGACTGCCGCCGCCGGCGAGGATGACGTTGTTTCGGAGCCTGGCCTGGAAATCCGGGTCGAACGAACCGATCAACTGGTGAACGGCTTCGACGATCGGAGGCACGATGCTCGTGCAGGCGGTCTGGAGCGCCTCGGTGATGTCATACTCGCCGGGTCGGCCGTTTTCGGTGAGCGTCACCACGCAGTGCCGGTGCGGATCACTCACGAAGCCATACTTTTCTTTGATTTCGCGCACCATGTGTTGCGTGAGTTGCACTTTTTCGTATCGCTTCTGAATCGCCTCTTCGAGTCGCTGGTCAACGGAGTCGCCGCCGGCAGCGATCGTGACTTGATCCGCTTCTTCGGGCATGGTGCCGTGCATGCGGCACAGGTCGATGGTGCCGGCGCCGATGTCGATGATTAGTGCTTCGGTCAAGAGGTCGAGCCCATACGCAACGGCAAACGGTTCGCTGGCGACCATGGCCGATGACACGAACGGCTGCACGCTCCGCAGAATGGCCTTTTGGTTCTCCACCGACGCCCGCGCCGGGACGCCGATGACGGCGTACAGCGGCTGTTCCAGCTTCGTGCCGCACAGCGAGAGCGCATAGCCGATCAATTCCTTGACGGCGTGGACGCAGCGCGGATCCGAACTGTTGATCACGCCGGTCTCGAGCGGCTTGATCATGTCCAGCGCCAGTCGGTTGTCGAGCGCTTCCTGGCCGATGACGGTCTTGGTGCCCACGCGCTTGCGCGCGATGATGTCCTTGGGGTAGCCGACCCAGGAGAGCACGGTGTGGCGCTGGCCGTTGCTGGCGGATACCGACGTGCGCGAGGTGCCCAAATCGATGCCGACGTACAGCGCGTCTTCCCCCTGGCCCACCGGCAGGGCCGGTTCCTGAATGCGCTTGTTCAAGCGGTTTTCCGGTCTTGCCGCGGCCTGCACTTTGGTGGAAGACTTGGCCGGTGCGGTTGGTTGCAACGCGTTGTCAAAAGGCCCTTTTACTTCGGGCATGCGAATCCGTCCTTTCCAATGGTGATGCGACGCAGCCCGCCTGACTCCGTTGTCGATCGCGGGCGCCTGTGCGTTCTTAGTCCATCTTTCTCCAGAGCACTAAATTATTTCGAAATACTTGATCGAGTATTCCCGGCTGATCTTTGTCCTGTGCCGGAGGCACCGACGCGGGTTCTATCGCGGCACTGCCGTGATCGGCAGGTTTCTCGTTGACCTTCAGTGGTCCGGCCTGTTCGAGCGTTTTTCGCAGCGCCGTCAACTCCGACTCAATCGAGGACAGTTTGTAAATCAGAGCCAGCAGCGCGCGTCCGCCCTGCAATCCGAATCGGTTGAGCA
>JACZTW010000053.1 GCA_022573485.1 Planctomycetota bacterium | reverse complement strand
TACACAGCAGCGACGCGGCAATCACAAGGGGAAAGACGAATCATTCATGTGTGTCGGATCAAGGACACGACCTGTGAAACTACCCGCTGCCAAACCGATCAGGAGGCAGGTACGCGACTCCTGTTTGCGACGAGTGCCGCCGAACACGGCGGAGCACATCTGCAAATTCCATTGTGCCCATCAGCACCGTATATAGATGCAAATGATCCATGAGTAAGACGGGGCTCTTTGCAAATGATGCTTGCGCGACCGCGGGTTTCGAGAAACCGGAAATCGCAACCATCAGTCCCATCGTGTTGTCACTCTTCGTGTTCACTTTTGCCAGAAGTGAATCGACGTCGTTTGCTCCGGCCTGCTTCGCCGAAAACTTGAGTTCGACGAGGTATGTTGTTCCATCAACCGTGATCGATCCATCTATTTGCCTCCCGTCCTTCACATACGGTCGGCGGTTGTCTACTTCAGAGTAGTCCATCAAGTCGTAGAACCAAGGCTGAAAGGCGTATCCCCCTTCCTGCGTGCCAATTTGTCCCGTCAGCGACTCAAGAAGGGTGCGGAGCTTGTCCAAGTCATCTTTGGCCCGACGGATTACGGACCGGCGTTCCTCTGCCTCCTCGCGCCGTTTTCGTGCCTCCTCTTCACGCCCTTTCTCTTCGTGCTTGCGCTCAAGATAGACTTTGATTCGCTTCACTGCCTCAGTAGCAGACTCAATCTTCCCTTTTGAATCCTCCCAACCCTGAAGGTCCGGGAAGGACGATTGCTCGGCCAAAGCGTGAGCCATCTTGTTGATGAGGATTCGCCCGCGCTCGGTCGCTTCCAGTTTCGCAAACACGCGGTCCAACCAATCACGCTTGGTTTCGTCATTGCTTAGTTGCGCCAAGAAAGACTCAGCGATATGAGACCGCCTCAGGAAACGCTTGAGGCCCTTCTTCGTCCAATACGACTTGAGTAGTGCATCGTAGACCAAGTCCACATAATGAGAAGGTAAACTCATCGGCAGATACCTTGTCCAATTGTCGCAAAGCAAGCAAACAACGCGCGGGTTCCATGGGCGCTGAGTGCGGCCGAGCCTTGCCCACAGTAACGACATACACACGAGAGCGTGGGCATACCCCGCGGGCGACGACTGATACGACCTTTCACATATGAACACTGGAGCGGTCATCGCAGGAAAGATATTTCTCCAGGTTCTGATAGCGCGAGATACTCTCAAGGCTGTGGAGGCAATCATATACTCGATCGTAGGTCGAAACACGCGGAGAGTAACCTGCCCCGGGGCTAGGCATGTGGTGAGTCGGCTCATCTTGAAACGAGGATCTTCGCCCAATCACGACCTTGTACTGACGATGAAGAAACACGTCTGGGTGCAGAATCTCATCGCGCGCAAGCCCGTTGCATCCCATCAAGCGGTTTTGTGCGCAGCGCCCCCGGGGCTTCAGGACCCGCGCGATCTGCTGCTTAACCTCTTCCGCTCGATTGGAGCAAAACTTGTCCCAATCCTCAACCTGCTTCTGTGCTCCCCGCAGTTTCTTGCTGGGCGTACCATCCTTCAAATAGATAACGTCGTTTGGTCCTTCAAGTTCAACGAAGACAGCATGCCAACACCCCGAATCAGCGCTGAGGACGAGAAAATCTGCGCGATAGTCGTTCCCCAACGGGAATTCGGGGATGCACAAGTAGTAGTTCCAGGAAACATTGAACAGTCGTACCATCAGCATTGGGTAACGCTTCAGGAAGCGATGCACATCCCGCTCCGTTGATGAGGGATCGTCGATTAGCTGTTTGAATGTCTGCGAGAGCTTCAATTGAGCGTTCCTGAAACCAGTTTGTGCTGTTGAGGTTCACGTCCCATTCTTTCCCAGACTGGCACGTACCGAGCAAAGCCGACGGTACTCACCTCGCCGCGTACTTCAATCGCCACGAACCCCTTCATCCGCTACTGACCGGCATCCTAAGACCTTCGTGACAGCTTGGCGATCTTCCCAACTCGCTCACTTGGCGTGCCAGTCTTGGCGATCGCTGTTGGGGAGGCCTGAATCCTCTGGTCCCCAATAGCTTGCCGGCCAAGTGCGTGGTTTGTAACAGCCCAGGCCCAAGAGGGAGGTTTCACGTGTGCTGTCACAATGACAGCTTGAGATCGAGACTATTCCATTATGACAGCCGATCCCGTGGGGTGAGTGCCGTCTCTGGCGTTGTTCGCTGGCTGCGTTCCGGTTTTCGCCCCGGAGGGGCAGGATGAGAATAGCCCAGCCATTTATGGCTGGGGACTTGTGCGCGGCTTGAGTCCTTTAGTCCCATAGGGACGACTGAAGCAAAGTCGTCGAACTATGCCGAGCATCAGCGTCTCAGCCGTGCCTACGGCACTGCATCCGTACCGCGGGCCCACACCCCAGCGATGAATCGCTGGGCTATTTTCGGGTGTCCCTCCGGGACGGCGAGATACCAAACGAGCGCAATTCGCAGATCCTGCTGGCTTCGTGGTCCTCCGTTCCGGAGGTTGGAAGCACCTCGAGTTACGGAGTCCGCTTTCTTCATAGCGCGCCTGACAAGTTATAGGCATAGGCGGAGGGTGTGCGGTGGTGGTATGCGCGGAGGAAATTATGCATGATGAATTCGGAATTATGAAAGAGGAGAGCTGTCAGCGGTCAGCCTTCGGCGATCCGCAACTCCGGGAGGAACGCGGCGAATCGCGATAAAGGTCAGTGGCCGAACAAAGCCATTTCGTACTCAAGCCCAAGGCCGGGAATGGGATGGGGGCGAAAGGGCGAAGTACAAAGTACGAAGGACGAAAAGGGGCGGAGTTGCGGAATAGAAGGAGTGGTCAGTCTGCAGTTGTCAGTCGAGCGTTTAGCGGCGACCCGCAGGGGAGCGCGTTCCGCCTGCGGATTGCGGAATTCGGATTGACTTCGGCGAGCTCAGTCGAGTCGCGCAATGGGGAGCGAATCACGAACAACGCAATGGCGAAACGAACCCACCGTTTGCGCAAGCATAAGGCCACGATCACGAAGCGTTGTATTGTGGTGGGCGGTCCGCACATCGCTGGCCGGTCAGGCGCCGGGCGCGCCAACTGCGAGGTCGATGATCAGGGGCAAATGGTCCGAGCCAATGTCCGGGCCGAGGCGGCAGTCGAGCACGGTGATGCCGCTGCCGACCAGACAGTGGTCGATCGGAAGACGCATCACGCTCGGCAGGCTCGCCGGCCAAGTCGGCAGGATACCGAAACCGCGGCGCGTGTTGGTCAGACCGAGTTCGTCGCACAGGCGGCGGTACGAAGGCGACCACATCGTCGTATTCAAATCGCCCACAATGATGAGCGGGCCCGAGCGAGTCTTCGCGAAGGCGGCCATCTGCGTCAAATGCTCGTCGCGGGCCGACTGCGCGGCTACGGACATCGGCGGCATGGTGTGGGCGGCGACGAATTGGAGTGTGACATCATGCACCCGGATTTGGAACGTCACGCTCGGCACTTGCGAACTGCCGAAGCGCTGGACGGTGGCATCACGCAAAGGCGTACGGCTCAATATGAGGATGCCGAAGTCGTCCTCGCGCTGCGCGCCGTCGCGGTAGGGATAGTCGTCCGCCAGCACCGCCAGGGCTTCGATCCAGCGGGCGTTAATCTCATGAAGCGCCAGCAAGTCGGGTTGCTCTCGTGCGATCAAGTCGAGCAGCGGCGCGTGCTGCTCGTTGCTGGAGAGGACGTTTGCATGAAGGATGCGCAAACGTCCGGAGGCTGAGTCGTTCATTGTGCGGGCGCCGTTGCTCGGCGATGCGATCCACAATGGCGCCAGCGCAGAACCCGAAACGATCAGCGCCGCGCCGGCGACGATCACCGCCCGGCGGCGCCGGAGCGTCACGAGCAACAGCAAGATTGCGATGGACGCAATGAAGTACTGGACTTGGAAGTGACAAAGCAACTCGAAGGGATAGGAATCGGCGATGGCGCGCACCGCTGACATCAGCAGCACGGCGAGCGGTGCGAGCCACGCGCACGCCGTGGCGGCTTTGGATGATCGAGGCCGGTTCGGGGCATCGGTGTCATTTGCGGGCAGGGGCTCTGCTGCGCGTTTCTCGCCGTCGTTCGTGTGGGTGTGCATGTGGTGTGCGTACTCGTCAATCGGTGATGCGGGTGAAGCGATCGCCCGCTTTGACGTGGCGGCCGTTGGCGAAGTCGGGCCAGGTCATGAGCTTGCCGCCCGCGGGTTTGATCTCCAGGAGTTCCAGCATGCCGTCGCCGGTGGCCACCAAAAGTCGCGAATCGAGTTGTCCCGACGGGAGCCCCTCGGTGTGTCTCTCTGCCAAGCGGGCTCGGGCGAGCACCACGTCTTCGTTGCGGGTGGAGTCACTGCTGCTGAACCGGCAGCGCGCCCCAGGCCAGTCCCACATGCCGCAAACGAAGTGGGCCAGCTCGGCAGCCGGTCGCGCGAAGTCGATGAAGCCGTCTTCCTTGCGGAGCTTCGGCGCTCGGGTTGCGGCGGCGTCATCTTGCGGTTCGCCGGGCGGGTTGGGGTCCGTGGCGTACAGTTCCAGCGCCCCCGTGATGGCATCGACGGCGATGGCGGCCAGGCGGTCGTGCAGCTCGTCGGCAGTCTCCTGCGGTTTGGGCGAAGTCCAGCGGGTGGTCAGGATCGGCCCGGCGTCCATACGCTGGACCAGCTTGAACACCGTCACGCCGGCCTGCTCTTCGCCGTTGAGGATGGTCCATTGAAACGGCGCCGCCCCGCGATACTTCGGCAGCAGCGACGCATGGGCGTTGATGCACCCGCCGGGGATACCGTCGCAGATCGGCGGCCCGATCTTCTGCCCGAAGGCCAGCACCACGCCGACATCCGCGCCGAAGTCGAGCAGCCGCCGCACCATCGACTCGTCGTTGACTTGCTCGACGGTGATCACTTTCAGCCCGAGTTCCAAGGCGCGCTCTTTGACCGGCGTCGGCGTGAGCTTGCGCCCGCGACCGCTGGGCCGATCGGGCTGGGTGATGACGGCGGCGACGTCGTGGTTCTGCTGTACGTTGCGCAGCGTCGGCACGGCGAAGGCGCCCGAACCAAAGAAGAGCAGTCGCATAACGTAGGCCCGCCTCTATGCGTTGAACGAAGCTTCCAGTTGTTTGATGATTCGCCGGTTGGCGATGTGGCTGGCCTCGTTCATGTAATCCAGAATCAGCTTGCCTTGCAGGTGATCATGCTCATGTTGCCAGACGCGCGCTTGCAGGTCCTGCCCGGCAAGTTCGAATGGGTTCCCTTCGACGTCCTGCGCTTGGATCGTGCAGCGCTGCGCCCGGCGGATCGGCACCAGCACATCAGGGATGCTGAGGCAGCCCTCTTCGCCTTCGGCCGCGCCTTCCAGATTGCTCAGCTGCGGATTGATCAGGATGTGGTTGTCGCCCGGCTCGCCCGTAGGGTTGCACACAAAGAGGCGCTGCATGATGCCCACCTGCGGGCCGGCAAGACCAACACCGTTGCGATCATTCATCAATTGCACCATCCGCTCGGTGAGCCGGCGGAGATCGTCCCCGAACTCCAAAACCGGCGTACACACTGCGCGGAGCCGAGGATCCGGGTACTTCACTATTGCAAGCGTGTTCACGAACTGCGGGTCCAAGGCCATTTGCCTCTCATGCGTGCAGAACTCAGCGTGCTTTCAAACTCCCGCGAGCCCGGCCTGTGCCTTCAAACCCGGCCTTGGACGCCCTTAAGCCGGGCCCTTCAGGGTCCGGACCATCTGTGGGCGGTACGCCGAAACCGTGGTCCGTCGCCTGAAGGCCACGGCTTAAACAGGAGGACGCCACACGCACTGGCCGAAGATCGCTTCGGCGAGGCCTGATTGTAGTGCGTCAGTCCCGCTTTTCCAACGGTTCCGAAGCCGGGTGCCCGGAATCGGCCGATAGGCAGTGCAGGCGGACGGCCCTTGATTTGATCGAGCGATTCGGTATGATAATCGATTCTGAGCAGCGCATTCGGAAGGATTGCAGCCATGAAGAACAAGAAGTACAAGAGAAAAACGCACAAGGGCTTGGCGAAGCGCGTCAAGGTCACAGCCAGCGGCAAAGTCAAGCGCAAGGCCTCTTTCGGCGGCCATCTCATGAGCGGCATGGGCAGCAAGCGTCGCCGCCGGGTGTCCGGGATGATCACGATGAAGAAGTCGGATGCCAAACGCACCAAGGAAGCGCTGTGCGTCTAAGGGAGTAGATCAATGCCACGAGCCCGATCCGGCGCCGCCCGACATCGCAAGAAAGTCCGACTGTTTCGCCAGACCAAAGGCTATCGCGGTCCGCGGCGCAATCGCTGGCGCCTCGCCAAGGAAGCCGTGCTGCGCGCCGGCGCCAACGCCTATCGCGACCGCCGCCGCCGCAAGCGCGAGTTCCGCAGCTTGTGGATTACGCGACTGTCCGCCGCCTGCCAGGCGCGCGGCATTCAATACAGCCGCTTCATCTCCGGTCTGCGCATCGCGAACGTCATTCTCGACCGTAAGATGCTCAGTGAGCTGGCGATTCACGACCCCGCCGCCTTCGACGCCATTGTCGATCTCGCCAAACAGAACGTCAGCAAGCAAGCCGCCTGACGCGCTCCGCGTGGTTCGCGTTCCGCCGTGAGGGGATCAGTGATCATTTCGATCTCTGCTTCTTCAGCGCCTGCCATCGCACCGTTCGGCATGCGGTTCTCCAGTTGCCGTGGGCGATTCGCCATCCGGCAATCTGCAATTCCTCTCCGGCCTCTCGACTCTTTGAACCCCATGTAGCAGTCGCACTCGTATTGCCGCGGGCCAGGCGGGCTGCTCCGAACGCTATTTCACCAACCTTTGCCGGATCGCCGCTTCCTAAGTCCTGCTGCCGTGAAGAGATACCGCATTTTTGGGGCCGTGCCAAAGCCGGCCGGAAGAGGGCAATTCGTCAACACGCGCCGCTCGTGATGCGGTATACTGGAGAACACATTTCACTGAGTTCGGCCGGGAAGTAGCGCCTGAGTCGATGGTTCGGCTGCACAGGAGGGCACTTGCAATGAATTTACGCGCCAGATCGTTCTGCTTCATTTTGATCGCGGCTGGAATCCTCCCGGCGACGAACCACACCGGCGCGCCGGCGGCCCTCGCAGCATATCCGCACATGAATCAGATGGCTGAGCCTGCCAAGGATACTGAGGCGCAAGCTCGGCCGAAGCGTGAAAGCCTTTCGGAGACAGCAGCGCCATCCGCACCTTCATCGAAGAAGATCACGGAGCGCAGGCGACTTTCCGAGTACGGCGAGGATGCCGGGGAGTCTCAATCGGAACCATCGTTGTCTGGATCTCGCTCTTATAAGTTCCACTCCGCCTTGGGCGGCCCCAACGATGCCCGCTCGACGCCCGAGCTGGCCGTTGATGGTCCAAACGCGTTCGATACGCTTGGGAACGTCACCGACGGCTTGACGCGCACCGCACAGGGCGGCGATCCGGCGTGCGGACCGAACGCGGGGGATTGCTGCCAGGCCGGCGGGAACGGCTCGCCCGGTTGCGATGATGAGGATTGCTGCAACTGCATCTGCGCCTGCGATCCTTTCTGCTGCGGTAACGAGCCACTCGGATTCTGGGATTCTTTGTGCGCCGGTGAGGGGTTTGTCCCCGGTTGCGGTGCTTCCGATCCCAACGGCCTGTGTGCAACCGAGTGCAGTGAGTGCCTGCCTAGCTTCTGCGGCGACGGTGTGTGTGACCCGGACGAGGACTGCGCGTCCTGTCCCGCGGATTGTGGCCAGTGCGGCGGCAACGACGACTGTGCCGGCGCCATCCCCGTCGCGGTCCCTTCGACCACGGCTGGCAGCACGACCGGCACAACGCCGGACTCCGCGCCCTTCTGCGGCACCTCTGACGGTACGGGCGGCGCGGTCTGGTACTCGGTCATCGGCACCGGCAACAGGATCACCGCGACCACGTGCGACTCAACCAACGGCGACTTCTGTACCGGCGGTGGGAGCGCCAACTATGACACAAAGATCAGGGTGTACACCGAGGGATGCGCAGCGTTGAACTGCGAGGCCGGGAACGACGATAACTGTACAGGCGGCAGTAGCGGCTTGCGCTCGACCGTCTCGTGGTGTTCCACAGAGGGGACCGAGTACCTCATTTTGGTCCACGGTTTCAGCGGGAATGAAGGAGACTTCGTGCTCGAGGTCTGTGATGACGGCGTGGGCTGCGCCGGCCCGGTCTGTCCGCTCAGCAGTTGTGAGGGTAGCACGGCGACGGTAACTCAGAGTAACACTACGTCCAACGGCAATAACCAAGTCGCCTGTGTGGCTGGAGGCAACACCACCGAGAACGCTTGGGCCCGCTGCTACGACCTTGCCGCCGAGGGCGTCTCCGAGGATCTGACCATCAACAGCGTCACGTTCGGCGTCCAGCAAGCCACAATAGATGGAATCGACGTCAACGTGAACTTGTACCTGGACAGTGACGGCTGCCCGCCCGGTGAACCTGGGGTCGACGCTATATTGTTGGATTCTGTCTCGACCGTTGTGAACACGGCGGATGAGGACACCTTTATCACGCTCAACTTCCCGGGCGGTCCGGTGGCCCCAGCGGGCTCCACCCTGATCGTCGAGATTGAAGCTCCTGCGGACGGCACAGAGGAACCCTTGCATGCGTTCCGGGCCATGAGTAATCCCGACGGGCAGTGCGGTTCGTCTTATCTTCGTGCCGCGGACTGTGGCCTTGGTAGCTGGACTGCCCTGGAGGATATTGGCTTCCCAGATGCCCACCTGGTCCAGATCGTCAATGGTACCAGCGACTGCGGATGTCAGTCCGACGACGAGTGCGACGACGGCGACGCCTGCACGGGCGATACATGCGATGATGGCGGGTGCGTGCATACGCCGGTGGACTGCTCCGGGGCCGGTGACCAATGCAATACTGCCTCCTGCGATCCCAACGGCGCGGAAGGCAACTGCGACACTCTTACGCCGGTGGCGGACGGGACGCTGTGCAACGACGGCGCAGCCTGCACAGAGAACGATCAATGCACGGCCGGCAACTGCGGCGGCACAGCCGTGGACTGCTCTGCGGCCGGCGACCAATGCAATAGTGCCTCCTGCGATCCCGGCGGCGCGGAGGGCAACTGCGACACCCTCACACCCGTAGCGGACGGCACGCCGTGCGAGGACAGCGATCTTTGCACGGCTGGTGACGAATGCAGCAGCGGTGAATGCATCGGGGGACCCTTTGTTGAATGCCCCGAAGGTGAAACCTGTGACCCCAAGACAGGCGTATGCGTCGGGTGCGGTCCCTGCCCGACCGATGTCGATGGCGATGGCAATACGGGAGCGTCCGATCTGGCCGTGTTGCTCGGTTCTTGGGGTCCTTGCGCGCCCGGAAACTCCTGCGCATGCCTGGATGCCGACGGCGATCTGAACATCGGCGCATTCGATCTCGCTTTTCTGCTCGGCGCATGGGGCCCGTGTGATTGAGTCGATCGGCTGGCGCGGTTCGCTTGATCTGGTGGGGAGCCCGGCCTATTGGGCACGTGGATTTCGCGCGGCCGCCAGGCTGACAGCGGCTCATCGCCGGTTTAGAATGCCGGCATGGCACTCACCCAACTGCCCAGCCTTCGATCTGAAGTTTATCAGCGCAACATCGCGGCACTCGCCCGGCAACAGCCGGTCGAGTGCGAACAGATCAATGCGGTCGAGCTATCCGACAGCACCACGCACACTAAAGGACGAGACGGTACGCCGACGTTCCGACTGCTCAATGGCGCGGGTCGCCAATACTGGCTGGGCCACAGTTCGATGCCGGCGACCAGCAGTCCGGCTTTATTGACGGAATTCATGTTCGGCAGCGGCAACGTGCTGCTTCCCAGCATGGGACACGGCGGCGAAGTGAAGCACTTGCTCGGCCGCATGGCGCCCCATCAGGCCATCTTCACGTGGGACGCCGACCCGCTCATTCCGGCACTTGCCCTACGCCTGCACGATTTCAGCGGCGACATCCTGATGGGTCGCGTGGTGATTGCGGTAGGCCCAGAAGCAGGCGAGGCACTGAATCGCGTGTTTGAGGCCTATCCCACACACCTTCCGCCGACCAAGATCTTCGGCGCGCCGCATCTCAACCCGGCAGTCCTGCACGAACTTCAAACCCACGCTGAGGCGGTTGCGGCGCGGCAGCAGCAATCTTTGACACAAGCCACAGCTCAACTCACGGCCGAGATTGCCGCGCACCCGTCCGAGCCACCCTCGACTCGTCGCCGGATCATGATCCTCAGTTCGATCATTGATCCCGAAGTTGCCCACGTCGCCGAAGCTCTGGCCGGCACTGCCGAGGAGCTTGATTTGTGCTGTGCGGCGCACATCGCCGACAGGCCCGCACATGTGCACCTCCTGGCCGCCGCTCGACAAATCAGAGAACTCATGCCACAAGTGGTGATTCTCTTGAATCAAGCCAAGGGGGAGTGGGGACACTTGCTCGACGGCGCGGAGTCCTGCACGACATGGTGCGTCTCGCCCCGTGCCGATCGCCCGGAACTGGCCCGTCACCGCGCGCCGGACGAGCCAATCTATGCCGTCACACCGCCGCTCGCCAAACAACTGGAATCGGCCGATCCGAATCATGCCAAAGTCCGCATCCTCGGCCCAGCCGCGGATCGCCGGCTGTTTCGCCCGCTGACACTCGATGATGAGGACCGCGCGAAGTACGGGAGTGACGTGGCCGTCATCTTGAGCGCCGCCGATTTCTCTCCCGAGGCGGTCGGCTTAAAATGGGACTCACACCAGCAATTGCTCAGCGAGATCGTCGGGCTTCTTCGAGAGAATCCGCAGCGGGTGGATGTGGCCGCCGCCGATCGCGTGATCGAATCGGCCAGCCGCCGAACGCGGATCACACTGGACTCCGGTGAAGTCCGCGCGCAACTGGCACGGTTCATCAGTGCGGGAATCGCGCCGACGCTGACGGTGCTCGAGCTAATCCGAAAGCTGCCCACGGACCAAGTTCGTGTCAAACTCTGGGGCTCCAACTGGGATTTGCACGGCGCGGCGGCCGCCATCTCCACCGGCCCACCGCCGTCTCATGAAGAGCGCAACAAGATTTACAACGCGGCGCACATCATTGTTCACGTTCGAAACGACGATTGGCACCGGCAGCACTTGCTCGACGCGTTGGCAGCGGGAGCGTCTGTGCTGAGCCACAAAGAGCAACAACCCGCAACACCGGACGATCCGTCCTGGCAAGATGTTTGGACGGCGGTTCCTCGCTTTAGTACGCCATCCCAAGCCGCCGCAACGATCCGACACTGGCTTAAGGACGCCGCCGCCAAATCCACGGCGGTAGCGCCTGCACGCCAAATTGTCCTGCGTGAACATTCGATCGAGAAACGCCTGCAAACGCTCCTCGGCAACGAAAATAGCTGAATTCCCAACATTGGGATAATTGTAACTCATTCTATATAAACGTCTTATAAAATTGTTGAAATCCTGTCAGAATTCCTGCAACATAATAGCACTAAATCCGTACTAATTAACAATGGAGGCTGTTTAAGGCAGCTCAATCATCCGCGGTTTGGTGTGGGAAACGGTCCCGCCCCTTGTGGATCGATGGGCGAAAACGAACGGAAGTTGACGATGGTCAGTGAGAATTCCAAGACCTTGCAGCATTCGCGAAGCGACGCAACCTTGCCTCAACCTCCGCGCTTCATCGCGCATGAAGAGTTGACCGAGCGCGGTACCGCGCAACGATTGTTCCGGCGGAGTGTCGACCCGCCCGAGCAGGGCAGGCTTTCGCGCGAGGAGGAGCTTGTTTTGTTCAAGCGCCTCAACTATTGCGGTTACCGCATGAGCCGCATGTGGGACCGGCTGGAGCGCCTCAATAAAGCAGAGCAGGATCGCTACTTGAAATGGTATCGGCAGTACACGCGCATTCGCGAACAAGTTATCGACGCGAACATGGGCCTGGTCTTCGACTTGCTGGGTCGCAACCGTTTCAAGAACGTTGAGTTTGATGAGCTGCGAAGCGAAGGCTTGATGGCTTTGCTTCGAGCGACCGACACGTACAATCCGTGGAGCGGCTTTCGCTTCAGCACGTATGCGTGCAATTCGATCCTGCGATCGTTTTCACGGGTGGCCGTGATGGAGAGCAAGCGGCGCCACTTGTGGGCCAGCAGTTTTGAGCCGACCATGGAGCCGGCCGACTTGCTCGAAGAGAAGCGCAGCGATCATCTCGGGTTGCTGGGTGAGCGCCTGAGCACAATCATAAACGACAAGAATGCCGGGTTGAACGAAAATGAACGGTACGTGCTCAGCCAGCGATTCCCCTTCCAGCCGAACAAGCACAAGGCCACGCTGGTCAAGGTCGGCGAAGCAATGAAGATCAGCAAGGAGCGAGTCCGCCAGATTCAAGAATCCGCGCTCGACAAGCTTCGCCAACTGCTGTCTATGGATCCCATCCTGCACTAAGCTCCGCTCGACGATTCAATTCTTCGACCGCCGACACAGGCCGTACTGGCCATTTCCGCGCCGATCGTAACCTCTACGTGCAGTCCGATGGTCAGGCGCGTGGCGGATTTCGCTTTTGTCGCAACACTGGGCACCGATGTGCCGGCGGCCCGCGAGATTTGCACATTCTGATCTGAATCGCTATGCTTGAAGATGTCAGAAGTTGTTGTCTTGCCCCACATCGACCAAGGGTGTTGTCATCCGACAGGTTCGCTTCCATCGGCCCACAGAAAGTGGGCGCGGAGCCGCAGGATACGAGCGAGCTGCGTTGCACGGAATCGGCCGGTTCAACGATGTGGGCGTTGCGGGTGCCGATCGTCGTAGATATCGTCTCTGAATCGAGTTACCGAGAGAGATTCGCGTGAATCCAAGAAGACTTCGATGCACGTCGATGCTGGCCTGCGGTGTGTTCTTGGCCACGCTGGCGCGCCTTGATGCGCACAGTTTTCCGCCCCCACCAGACAAACAACCGCCCACGGAACAGCTCTCCGCCGGCCCGACAGAGGAAGATCAGGCCCGCTTCGACAATGCCAGGACGGTGGTCGAGGACGCCAACGCCAAGTTGAGCGTGAGGATCACATTCGCCGCCGAGTTGCTCAAAGCCGACTGGCCTGAGGCTCTGGAAGCTGTCCTGGAGCTACTGGATAACAGCGGCGCCGCAGGCACCTGTGTTCCGATCTGTGTGACGATCGCCGGCAACGGCAACCCGAAACTCGATTATGTAGATGCGCTTCTCAAGTTGCTGGCGGACGCGGACGCTCCCGTTCGCAATCACGCCGCTGCCGCTCTTTCACGCTACGAGGATCCTTCGGTTACGGAACGGCTGGTCACTCTGATTCGCGACGACCCCGCCGCAATGCCGACTCGAATCGCAGCCATCAACGCGATCACGCAGCTCGCCGACAGCCATCAAGCCGCCAGTATCTTGATCTCTTTATTGGATGCCGACGGCCCAAATGTAGACTCCGCCTTGTTTCAAGCCCTGGCCCGCGTCAGTGGGGAGGATCAAGGTTCGGCCGGGCAGAAGTGGCGGGAATGGTGGGCCAGAGTCAGCGGTATGACGCAGGCTCAGTGGCTGGGACACCAGCTCACCCTCGCCAGGCAGCGCGAAAAGGTGCACACGGAGCGAATCCGGCTATTTGAGGAACGCCTCGCTTCCGCATATGAGCAGTCCTATACCCAAGCCGACAACGGGGCCAAGCAGCAGAAACTCAAGAGTTATTTGAGTGACGCGGAAGAAGTCATCAGGCTGCTGGCGATCGATATCATCCGACGCGAGATCGGTGAGGGCGGCCGGCCGAGCGAGGAAGTGGCTGCCGATCTGCGATCGCGCCTGTCCGATCCTGCCGCGCATGTGCGACGCGGCGTCTTGAGCGTCCTGGCCCACCTCAGAGAGTCAACCGACGCGACGGCTGTCATCGGCCTATTGGAAAATGAGCAGGACGTGACGGTTCGCCTGGCTGCGATTATCACGCTTGGAGAATTATCGAATCCGCAGGCCAACCCGGTCCTGCTCACGGAACTCCAGCGGAACCCCACCAACCCAGCCTGCAAACTGGAGGCCGCCAGATCGCTGGGGCGGTTGAACACGAAAGGCAGCGCCGAGGACCGCGATCTCAGCGCAGTGATCGCCGCCCTGAAATCCGAATACGACAACTCGGCGCCGAACTCCGACCTCCGGGCGGAGCTTGTTTTTGCGATGGCATCCATCGCGGACGCCTCATTCGCAACCACGCTGGTCGCCCACTTGCAAGACAACCGGGTTAACGTTCGAGCGCGCTGCGTGGCCGGCCTGCGCCAGATCGGCGAGCGGAAGCACCTTGACGCCATTCTGCCGCTCGTCGCCGATTCGGACGCCGGCGTGCGCGGCGAAGCGGCTTCGGCGGTTGGGGCGCTCGGCTCGGAGGATCGCCACTTGGCCACACTCCTCGGCCGCCTGACAGGCGACACTGAACCGAACGCCTCCGTGCGAAACGACGTCTGGGAGAGCTTCAAACATATTTGGGCGACGAGACCGCCGGCGGAGCAAATGAACTGGATCCGCCAATTGGCCGATCTGCCCGCCCGGCAGATTGAACTGGCCCGTGATTTGGAAGCGCTGCTGGATGGCCAAGAGACGCCGCCCGGACAGCTTCTCGAAGTCCGCACATTGCTCGCGACGACCTACGAGGAGCAATCTCGGTGCGACGAATCCGCCCGGTATTGGCGATTGGTCACGGGCGCCCGTCGCCAAGCGGAGGACGCGGCCTGGAAGGACGCCGCAATCAGCCAATTCACAAATCACCTCCGGGCGCACCAATATGGGCCGGCGACGGAGGCAGCCACGCAGTTGCTGGTCGATGACCCCGAGCACTTCAAACCCCGATTGAGCGATGAAATCATCAACCATTTGAATCGCGAACAACAGGCCGAGGGTGACGAGCAAATCGCGCAATTGCTCGAAGCCGTTAAGTCGGGCCTTGCCGCACTGATGGACGACGAATTCAAGAGGCGCCTGAGTCCGTTCCAGCCTGCCTCAGAGCAAGCCGCTCCCGAGAACGTCACACAGGGAGAGCCACC